>JAFUXX010000427.1 GCA_017476965.1 Kiritimatiellia bacterium
CGGCCCACATGTCGCGGTCCGCCACGAGCAGCGCCGGAGCGCCGGGGAAGAGGTCGCGGAACGCGGCCGGCGCGCGCTGCGTCGCGCCGGGGGCGGTGTCGAGGTGCTTGGTGTCGGGAAATTCTTCTTTCATTTTCGGAGAGGTCCGCGGCGGCGCGGGATCAGCGGTGCAGGAACCACACCGCGTAGGCGTACATGAACGGGGCGGAAAAGAGCAGGCTGTCGAGGATGTCGAGGATTCCGCCCATCCCGGGGAAGCGCGACGAGGAATCCTTCACGCCGACCGAGCGCTTCACGAGCGATTCGGCGAGGTCGCCGAACACTCCGGTCGTCGTGAGGACGGCGGGCAGCACGAGCGCGTGCACGAGCGGGAAACGCAACTGCCCGAGCCGGCCGTCGCCGAAGCCCCAGCGAAGCACGGCCCAGAAGACGAGGCCGGAGAAGAGCGACATCGCGTAGCCGCCGAAGAGTCCTTCGACCGTCTTGCCGGGAGAAACTTCGGGAATCAGCTTGCGCCGCCCCCAGAGCCTGCCCGCGGTGTACGCCCCGATGTCCGACGTCTTCACGAGCACGACGAAGAGCAGCAGCACGATGCGGCCGGTGTAGTTCGTGCGGCCGCCGGGAAGGACCGGCCACTCGAACGAAAGGCGGACGAGGAACGAGAGCAGCACCGCGACGTACCAGAACCCGGCGAACGAAACGGCGAACGTCTCCATCGCCCTGTCAGTGCGGCGGCGCAGCACCCCGAGCGCGAAAAGCAGCGCCGGGGCGAGGGCCATGACGAAAGCCGAGGCGTCCATGCGCCCCGGCTCCGACGGATCGGGCAGCCATGGCAGAGCAGCGCGGCGCTCGACGAAAAGGGGCGACTCCGCGGCCGTCGCCAGCAGGAACGCCGCGCCGCAGACCGTCGTGGTCCAGAACGCGTAGCGCAGGCCCGCCGCGCGCGCCATGTCGCCCCACTCCAGCTGCGCCACGGCGAACACGCCGAGCAGCAGCACCAGATGCGCCCAGGCCGGGAAGAAGAACAGTATCCCGAAGACGACGGTGCAGACGACCACGCCGGTTGCGATGCGGTGCTTGAGCATTGCGGCGGCGGGCTGCTGGGTGCTAGTGGCGGCGCGGGCCGGACGGGCGGCGGACCGCCCCGCCAGGAGGCGGCTGGTCCTGCGTGGGCGCCTTGTGGCGGAACACGATGCGGCCCTTCTCCAGGTCGTACGGCGACATCTCGATGGTCACCTTGTCGCCCTGCGCGATTTTGATGAAATTCTTGCGCATCTTGCCGGAAACGTGGGCGAGGACTTCGTGCCCGTTGTCCAGGCGCACCGTGTACATCGTGGCCGGAAGGACCTTCACTACGGTGCCGTCGAGTTGGATGGCGTCTTCTTTTGACATGGATCAGCGTTGGTGTTTTCGCGGAAAGCGCGGCTCCCGCGCGCCCCGGGGCGCGCGCCGCGCGCGAATGATAAGCCACCCGGCCGCGGTTTTGCAAGCGCCCTTGACGCGTCCGCGCCGCGCCGTAGAATTGCCGCCGTGGACGGATTTGCGCACACGGCCGCGCCGGGAAAGGTCCCGGCGCTTTTCCTCGACCGCGACAACACGCTC
>JAFUXX010000428.1 GCA_017476965.1 Kiritimatiellia bacterium
GCCGCGGCGGATCCTGTCCAGCACGTCGCGCACGAGCGGGCGCGGCGCGACCGCCCCGGCGCGGAGCGTCCAGAGCAGGCACGCCGCGACCGCGAGCTCGAAGACCGAGAGCGCGGCGAGGACCCACATGAGCGGGCCGCCGGCCCGGAAGAGTTCGGCGAACGTCATGGGCGGCTAGTCCTTGATCTTGATCTCGTGGCCGGCCTTGGCCGAGTCGTAGAGACCGCAGAGGATCTTCTGGACGTTGAGGCCGATTTCGCCGGAAGCGCCGAGCTCGGTGCCCTTGAGGCAGCCGTCGACCCAGTTCTGCAGCTTGCGCGCGAAGATGTAGTCCCAGCCGGATTCTGGCATGAAGACGGGCGTCATGTTGACCATCATGTTGTTCTGGTCGGTGTAGATTTCGCTCGTGCTCCAGTTGCAGCCGGCCTTGGTGCCGTAGGCCCACCAGTCCTCGATGTCGTGTTCCTTCTGGTGGTCGGCGAACGAAGCCTCGATCTGCATGATCGTGCCGTTGTCGAACCGGATCTGGCCGGCGGCGAAATCTTCGACCGTGTAGGTCTCGTGGTCCCAGCCGGGCCACATGCTCATCACTTCGGACGGCTTGTCGCCGAGGAACGTCCAGGTGTTGGCCGAGGCGTAGACGGGCTTGGGGTTGCCGAGGAACGCCATCGCCGACTCGATGATGTGGACGCCGATGTCGATGAGCGGCCCGCCGCCCTGGAGCTCCTTCTGCCCGAACACGCCCCAGTTCGGGATGCCGCGGCGGCGGCAGGCGCGGACCTTGACGAGCATGATGTCGCCGAAGTAGCCCTCGGCGCGGAGCTTGGCGAGGTTTTCGCTGTTTTGCTGGTAGCGGCGCTGGAAGCCGACGGAGAGCTTGACTCCGGCCTTCTTGGCGGCGGCGATCATGTCCTTGCACTCCTTGACCGTCATGGCCATCGGCTTCTCGGTCATGGCGTGGAGGCCGGCGTTGCAGGCGTCGATCACGGCCGGGGCGTGGACGCCGTTGGGCGTGCAGACGTCCACCGCGTCGATCTTGCCCTTCATGGCCTTGAACATCGCGCGCCACGGCTTCTTCGTGCCGTCGACGAAGAGGTTTTCCTTCGGGATCCCCCACTTTTCGTTCATGATGTCGAGGCGCTCCTGCAGGATGTCGCACCCGGCGACGACTTCGGCCTGCGGGATGCTCCGGTAGGCCTGCATGTGCGACTGGCAGATTCCGCCGCAGCCTATGATCGCGACGCGGAGCTTCTTGCCTTTGTAGGGGGCGGTGGTTTTGCGTTCGAGCTTCGTCGAGACGCTCTGGTTGTTGTCGGCCATTTCGTGCCTCTTTGTTTTCCGGAACCGGCTGGCTTTCCGCGCCCGCCGGGACGCCCCGGCCCGCGGCGGAACCCCCGCCGCGCGCCGGACGCGCGTGACGCGGCGGATTCTACCCCATCGTCCCCGCCCGTGGCAACCGCCACTTGCGTTTGCGCGCGCGAGCGGTTATCCTTCCGCGCGCAAACGCGCCGCGCCCTGTAGGCCGCGCGCCACAACCCAGGAGAAACGTAAAGATGGCAACCGCCAAGACAGCCAAGACGCCGAAGTTCCGGAATCCGAAGATCTTCGCGTGGGTCGACAAGTGGAACAGGATCTGCACCCCCGACAAGATCGTCGTCGTCAAGGGCACCAGGGAAGAACACCTCGCCATCTGCGAGATGATGGTCAAGAACGGCCAGTTCGTCAAACTCGACCCCAAGAAGCGTCCCGACTGCTACCTCGCCCGCTCGCACGAGAGCGACGTGGCCCGCGTCGAAGGCCGCACGTTCATCTGCTCCAAGCGCGAAATCGACGCCGGCCCCACCAACCACTGGATGGACCCGGTCGAGATGAAGGCGCGGATGACCAAGGCCTACAAGGGTTGCATGAAGGGCCGCACGATGTACGTGATCCCCTTCGCGATGGGCCCGATCGGCAACCCCATCACGCAGTACGGCATCGAGCTCACCGACTCGCCCTACGTCGTGGTGAACATGAACATCATGACGCGCACCGGCGACGCCGTGATCGACCACCTCGGCAAGGACGGCGATTTCGTCCCGTGCATCCACTCCGTCGGCGCCCCGCTCCGCAAGGGCCAGAAGGACGTCGCGTGGCCCTGCGCCAAGAACATCGAGGACAAGTACATCACGCAGTTCCCCGAGGACGGCGAGATCTGGTCGTTCGGCTCCGGCTACGGCGGCAACGCGCTGCTCGGCAAGAAGTGCTTCGCGCTGCGCATCGCCTCCAAGCTCGCCAAGGACCAGGGCTGGATGGCCGAGCACATGCTCATCCTCACGCTCACCTCGCCCGAGAAGAAGCAGTACCACGTCACGGCCGCGTTCCCCTCCGCCTGCGGCAAGACGAACCTCGCGATGATGCTGCCCAAGCTCCCCGGCTGGAAGCTCCAGACGATCGGCGACGACATCGCGTGGCTCAAACCCGGCGAGGACGGCCGCCTCTACGCGATCAACCCGGAGAACGGCTTCTTCGGCGTCGCGCCCGGCACCTCCAACGACTCCAACCCCAACGCGCTCAAGTCCTGCAAGAAGGGCACGATCTTCACGAACGTCGTCCTCACGCCCGACGGCGACATCTGGTGGGAGGACATGGGAGTCAAGGCCCCCAAGGAAGGCATCGACTGGAAGGGCAACCCCTGCTACGTCTGCGCCGACGATCCCTACCGCATGGGCCCCAAGCCCGGCATGACCAAGGCCGAGATCAAGGCCGCCGGCTACGTGGCCGCCCACAAGAACAGCCGCTTCACCGCTCCCGCCGAGAACTGCCCCGTCCTCGACAAGTCCGGTTTCAAGGGCATGTACCAGGGCAAGCCCACGGGCGTGCCGATCGACGCGATCCTCTTCGGCGGCCGCCGTCCTTCGACGATCCCGCTGGTCAACGAGGCCAAGAACTGGACCCACGGCGTGTTCATGGGTTCGGCCGCCGGTTCCGAAGTCACGGCCGCCGTGATTTCCGACCAGATCGGCCAGGTCCGCCGCGACCCGATGGCGATGCTCCCGTTCTTCGGCTACAACGTCGCCGACTACTTCCAGCACTGGCTGGAGATGGAGCGCACGAGCGCCGACGCGACGAAGCTGCCCAAGATCTACTTCGTCAACTGGTTCCGCAAGGGCGAGGACGGCCGCTTCATGTGGCCCGGCTTCGGCGACAACAGCCGCGTCCTGAAGTGGATCTGCCAGCGCATCGAGGGCGAGGTCGGGGCCAACGAGACCGCGATCGGCAACCTGCCCAAGTTCGAGGACATCGATCTCGCGAACAACGAGGGCAAGTTCAAGGTCGTCGAGGAAGACCTCAAGGAAATCCTCAAGGTCGACGTCGAGGGCTGGAAGAAGGAAATCGCCACCGTCGGCGCTTCCTACGACGAGTACGACGCCAAGCCGTCCAAGGACTCCAAGGTCGCCTCCAAGACCGCGCACCGCGTTCCGAAGGCTCTCCGCCAGGTCCTCGCGGACGTGACCGCCGCGCTCGACGCCGCCAAGTAACCGGCGCCGCCCGCAAGCGAAAAACGCCGCCCCGCCGGGGCGGCGTTTTTTTCTCTACTTCGCGTCGCGCACGAACACCGGCGTTCCGGCGGGTATCGACTTTTCGTCCATGCCCGAGCCGGAGCGCAGTTTTCCGCGGATGTAGTAGTAAGTGTCCGGCTTGTTCCAGCGCGGCCCGCAAAGCGAAAACACCGGCTTTTTCGCGGACACGGTTCCGGCGTGCCTGTACCCTACGAGCACCCGCGTTCCGGCCGGCAGCGCGGCCGTTTTCGCGACCGGCAGCGACGAGCCCGCGCTCCACGAGCCGTCCGGCGGAAACCAAAATGTAGTCGAGGCCGCCGCGGCGGACCCGGCGACGTCCAGCGGCTTCTTCCCCGCCGTCACCGCGTACAGCCCCGGCGCCGGCGCCTTCCCGCCGGCTCCCGCACCCGGCTTGGCGGGCTTGTTGCCGCTACCCGCGCCTTTCCCGGCAAGTCCTGATGGCGAGGCTCTGCCCTCGCCAGTAGCTCTGCCCCCGCCACTTTGGCCATACAAAATCCTGGCCAGCTCCGGGTCGCCGTTCACGAGGCGGCCGGCGCGCACGTCGGGATCGAAGGCGGGCTTGCCGGCGAGGCCGAGCTTCTTCCGCGCGGAGGCGGAGGCGAAGAGCATGCCGCAGCGCTTGCGGCCGCGGTGCTTTTTCTTCTGCCAGCGGTTCGGTTCGCCGTAGGCGACCATGGAGTGCGTGAGTATGCGCTCGTCGGGCACCTTGTACACGCGCTTCAAGTCGCCCACGAGCCGCTTGAGCGCGGCGAACTGCGCGGCGGTGGCTTCCTTGTCGTGGTAGCCCACGACCTCGATCCCGATCGAGCACGCGTCGAGGTCCGTCGTGCCGTTCCACATAGAGACGCCGGCGTGGTAGGCGACGCGGCCGCGGTCCACGATCGTGTACACGCGGCCGGCTTCGTCCACCACGTAGTGGCACTCGCCGTTGGCGGAGAGCTTTTCGAGCGCGCCTCGGGCCGAGCCTTCCGTCGTGTGCAGCACGATGAAGCGAGTCGATTTGCGGAGAGGGCGCTGCTTGTTGCGCGGCGACCGCCATTTCGTCGAAAACGCGGCCTCCTGCTTCTTCGCGCCGGCGCCGGGCTTGGCCGGCGCGGCGGCGGGTTTCTTGGCCGGCGGGGCCTTCTTCGCGGCGGCGGACGCCGTGCCGCCGCACGCGAGAAGCGCGGCGACGGCGACGACGAGCGCCGGCCGGAAGACTGGCGCCACGGCTACTTGACGAGCAGGCTCGGGCTCGTCATGTCCGCCGGGACCGGCAGACCCATCATTTCGAGAATCGTGGGGGCTATGGAGGAGAGTATTCCCTCCTTGGCCATCTTCACGCCGGTTTCCGCCGCGTCGTTGGCCACGTAGATGCAGGAGACGGGGTTCATCGAGTGGCTCGTCATCACCGCGCCCGTGTCGTAGTTCACCATCTGGTCGGCGTTGCCGTGGTCGGCCGTGATGAGGATCTTGGCGTCGAGCTTCAGCAGGCGCTGCACGAGCGCGCCGACGTTTTCGTCCACGATCTCGACGGCGCGCTGCGCGGCGAACGGGTCGCCCGTGTGGCCGACCATGTCGCAGTTGGCGTAGTTCACCACGATGAGGCCGTACTTCTCCGGATCGGCGTCGAGGCGCGCGAAGATTTCGGAGGTCACCGCGAAGGCGTCCATCTCCGGGTGCGAGGCGAACGTGGCGGGGTCGAAGCGCGAGGGGATGTTGACCTGGTCTTCGCCCTCGGACGGCTTCGTGGACTTGCCGTTGAAGAAGCTCGTCACGTGGCGGAACTTCTGCGTTTCGGCGATGCGCAGCTGCTTGATCCCGGCCGCGCTCACGACCTGGCCGAGCAGGTTGTCCATGCCGCCGCCGCCTTCGCCGCCCATCGCGCCGAGCAGGTAGCTGTCGAATTCGTCCCAGTAGCGGGTGAAGCCCATGTACGCCACGGCGGGGCGCACCTTGCGCGTGCCCGGGTAGTCCTCCGACACGAAAGCCTGCGAGAGCTGGATCGCGCGGTCCTGGCGGTAGTTGGTGTGGAACACGGCGTCGCCGTCGCGGATGCCGTCGTACCCGCCGATCGCGTAGGGCACGATGTATTCGTCCGTCATCGGCTGGCCGTCCGGAGTCTTGTCGTTGGCGTAGGACTCGGCCACGGCTTCCGCTGCCGTGGCGGCCTTGCGGCAGCCCGAGGACTCGCCGCGGCAGAGCACGTCGTACGCTTCGTCGGTGAGCGCCCAGTTCTTGGCGCGGTCCATGCCGTAGTAGCGGCCCATCACGGTGCCGATGCGGCAGCCGCCGATCTCGGCCATTTCCTTTTCGAGGCGCGAGACGAACTCCATCGTCGAGCGCGGGGGCGTGTCGCGGCCGTCGAGGAACGGGTGCACGACGATTTCGCCCTCGGGCCATTCCGCGCGGGCGCGGCGCATGAGTTTGTAGAGGTGCTCCTGGTGCGCGTGGACGCCTTCGTTCTGGAGCAGGCCGAGGAAGTGCAGGCGGCCGCCGCCCTTCTTCCACGCCGCGACGAACGACTTCCACTTGTCCGTCTCGAAGAGCGACCCGGTCGAGAGGCCGTCGTCGATGCGCTTGAGCTCCTGGATCACGATGCGGCCGGCGCCCATGTTGAGGTGGCCCACTTCGGAGGAGCCCTGGTAGCCGGCGGGCAGGCCTACGGCTTCGCCGCACGCGTCGAGCGTGGACCACGGGAACTTCGCCTGGAGTTCGTCGATGTACGGGGTTTTGGCGGAAGCGACTGAATTGCCGTCGCGGCGGGGGTTCAGGCCCCAGCCGTCGCGGATGATGAGTGCAACGGGGCGCATTGTAGTGGAATGTTGGACGGCACGGTCCGCGCCGGACCCGGAAAGGGCCCTTCCCGCGCGGCCGCGGCGCGGGCAGGATGATACCGGAACGCGCCGCCCCGTTCAAGCCCGCGCGCGTCCGGGAAATCTCTGGCGGACGGGGGCGGGTCGTGGTAGACTTGCGCGCATGAACACGTTGAAAAGGTCGTGCC
>JAFUXX010000429.1 GCA_017476965.1 Kiritimatiellia bacterium
CCGCGGGTCGCGACGGAGCAGCCGCGCGCGGTGCGGCGGGCGGGGAGCGGCAGGGCGTCGGCGCGCGTCTCGGGGTTGACCGCGTAGACGCCGGCCGCGAGGTCGATTTCGTCGATTCCCCAGGCGTTGTAGTCAATCGAGGGGAGCATCCACGCTTCGCACCGCACCCAGTCGCCGCCGGGCGCGCCGGGGGCCTCGGTCGTGTCGCACTTCGCTTCCCAGTAGCCGCCGCCGCAGAACACCTGCTCGCCCTCCTGGCAGTACTCGCCGGGGAGCCACTCGGGGCGGTACGTGACGCGGCGCACGAGCAGCAGCTGCGGCCACGGCGCGAAGCTCCACGCGCGAAGCAGCGCGGCGTTGGCGAGCTGCACGATGCGCTCGCATTCGCTCTGGGGAATCGCGGCGGCGGCCGGGTCCCAGCCGCGGAGGCGGGCGATCTGGTCGATTATCGCCTTTGTCGTCGTGGGCCTGTAGTTCATGCTAGCTGCACCACCAGGGCTTTTTTCCGGCCGGGCGCGGCGGTTCGAGCGTCCAGTCGTCCTTGCCGGGGACCTTCCGCCACCAGCGGCCGTGGCGGAAAACGAGATTCGGTTTGTGGGCGCTGCCCGGCCGGTCGTGCGGATCGCCGATCCAGAGGTGGCGCCGCTTCATGTCGCGCATGAAGTCGGAGGAGGGTTGCATCGCTTCCACGCCGTTCTGCGCGACACCGTTCCAGTACACGGCCGCGTCCATCTGGTAGTGCGGGATGCGGCCGCGGGGCGCGTCGCGGCGGAGCTGCGCGGCGCGCTGCATCCTTTCCACCCCGCGGCGGACCGCCGCGTTGTGTTCGCGCACGATGTCCTGCGCGATCTGCCTGTGGATTGCGGCGGTTTCCATGTGTGCCGGAAAGGGGAAAAGGGAAGAAGAAGAAGCCGGGCGCGGCGGCGCGGGAGAAACACAGAGAAAGCACCGCGCCGCCGCGTCCGGCGGGGGACTAGCCCGCGGCGGCGACGCCGGGCAGCACGAGCAGCGCCTTGCTCGGCATGCCGTAGCCGAGGCCGAAGTCCAGAGCGTAGAAGCCGCTCTTGCCCTGGCCCTGGTCGGTGATGGGCGTGTGATTGAGGCTCTGCAGCGTGTAGGTGAAGAGCTCGCGCGGTTCGATGAACACGCCGGCCGTGGCCGAGAGGCCGGTCTTGGCGCCGGTCGCAAGGTCGCAAGCCAGCCAGAAGTCGAGAATCGTGGTGACCTCGCCTTCGCCGAACTTGAACACGTCCACCGTGAGGTTGAGCTTGGCCGCTTCGTCGCCCTGGACGACGCGGTACGCCCTGGAGCCGCTCGCTTCGGTGTCGCGGTACACCCAGCCTGCCATCTGCGCCTTCAGGTCGGGACCGCAGAAGCCGGTGAGCTGCACTTCGCCGCCGAAGTGCGTTGCCGCCGCCTTGAGCATGGCGCGGAACGTCTCGGGCGTGAGCGCGGAGAGATTGCCGCCGAAGTACGCGGCGTCGCGGAGGCGCGCCACGTCCGGGACGGGCTGGACGGCCTGGCCGGAGACGTTCTTCGGGAGCAGGATGTTCAGCAGGCCGCGCGTGAGCTGCGGCGTGTTGCTCGCCTTGACCTGCAGCTGCAAGTCCTGGCGGGAGCCGATCACGATCTCCTTCTTGCGGTAGAGCTTTTCGAGCGCGCGCTTCATCTGCCAAGCCGGCGTGTTGTGCGCGTCGTGCGTCTTCACCGCCGCGCCGCGGCGGGACACGGCCCAGTCCTCGCGGATTTCCTGCGTGAAGGAGGCGACCTGCACGGTCTGCTCGGAGCGGTCCGCTTCGGTCTTGGTGCCGTCCACCACGCCGTCCACCGCCTCGTCGGGGAGGTAGTACGCGTTCCAGAAGAAGTGGGAGTTGTCGGGTTTTCCGGCCTCGTTGGCGAGAGCGGAAAGCGGGTACTTGCGGGCGTACCCGAACCGCACGGCCCTTTCGACCTGCGGCATTTCGTTTGCGAGGATTTCCTCGGTGAGTGCTGGCATTGTGGTTGCCTCTTGTGGTTTGGGGTTTGATCGTTTGGGTGGGTGGGTGTCTTGCCGGCGGAGTTCGCGGGGTCTGCTAGAACCCCGC
>JAFUXX010000430.1 GCA_017476965.1 Kiritimatiellia bacterium
CGCCGGCCGACCCGGCGCGCGCCGTCACGCTGCGCCTCGCCGACTTCGCCTTCCTGAAGGCCGCGCCGGACTGGGCGCACACCAACGCCATGGTGCGGCTCGGCGCGCGCGCCCCCGCGAACAACAACCGGGCGCCGGGGAGCGTCTACGGATTCTACGGCGGCAACCTCGACGGCGCCGGGCGCGCGACCGGCATCGCCATCGAGTCGGGGCGCGAGACGCGCGTCCAGAACGTCGCGATCAAGCGCTGCCACGTCGGCATCCACGTGACGAAGGGCGCCAACGGCGGATCGGCCGACTGCGACGTGCGCGACATCGACATGACCGGAAACAACGAGCCGGGGTCGGTCGGTCTCCTCGTCGAGGCGAACGACAACACCTTCACGAACTTCCGGATGATCGACTTCCAGACCGGCGTCGTGCTGAAGGGGGCCGGCAACTTCCTGACGAACCTGCACCCGCTCCTCTCGCGCGTCTCGAACCAGCGGTTCTTCGCGGACACCGTCGGCTTCCGCGACTTCTCCGACAACAACTCCTACGTGCGCTGCTACTCCGACCAGTTCTCGACCGGCTGGCTCTTCGGCGCCAAGAGCGACAACGCCGACCTCGACGGCTGCTTCACGTACTGGTACGACTCCGACCCGGGAAAGCGGCACACCGCGATCCGGTGCGAGGGGGCCTTCCGCGCGCTCGTGGACGACTTCTGGGCGGGCTTCCGCAACACGCAGGCGACGAACGCCGTCCTGCTCGTCGGCGAAGCGGGCGGCCACGGCGTCCTCCGCGACCTCCGCCTCCGGGAGGACCGCCTCAACGCCGCGGACGACGCCTTCCGCGATTACCTGACCGGACGAGTCCATCCCTAGCGCGCCGTCGTCCGAGACGCCAAGCCGCCCAGTGACGCTCGGCCCCCGCCGCGCGCAGGATCACGAGCGGCGCGCCATCCTTCCTTTCTTTCTTCCGGGTTGTGCTAGAATCCGGGATATGACCGCGAAGAATCGTGCCACCGGCCGGGACGCTCCGCCGTCCGGCCCCTCCCTCCGCCAAGCCGCCCGCGCGCCGGCGGTGCCGTCCCGCTGTGCGAAATCAAGCCCTGCCTCGACGAAAGCTTCTGCGCGACAGCCTTCAAGCCCGCGAACCAGAACATCCCCCTCGAAAAGCGCACGGCCCGATGATGCCTGTGGCCACGAACTAGGAGGTCGCGCGATGGACGGCCTCCAGCCCGACGCCCACATCGCCTGGCGCGACGCCCACTGGGAGTCCGACCTCGCCGCCGCCCGCGCCGCCGGACAAGCGATGGCGCAGAAAGTTTGAAGCCGCCTGCGCCGCGTCCCGCGGCGCGGCGGGCTACTCGACCGGGGCGTCGCGGTGCAGCCGGCGCCAGTCGCGCATCGAAAACCCGGTCTCCTTCTTGAACAGCACCGACAGGTGGCTGTTGCAGCGCACCCCGACCGCGGCCGGGATTTCGCCGATCGGCATCGTCTCCTTTTCAAGCAGCCGCTTTGCGCGCTCGATCTTGGCCGAGAGCACGAAGCGCCGCACGGACACTCCCAGCTTTTCGCGGAACTTCTTCTCGGCGTAGCGCCGCGAACAGCCCGCCGCCGCGGCCACGGCCCCAACGTCGCACCGCCCGGACGCGCCGTGCGCGCGGATGAATGCGACGGCCTTGCCCAGGACCGGATCGCTCATCGCGTCGTAGCCCGTCGAGCCGCGCGTCTCCACGGAGAGCGGCTCCTCCACCACGGCGTCGCGCGGCACGGGCCTGCCGTGCATCAAGTCGTCGAGCATGGCGGCCAGGTGCAGGCCGCGCCTGTAGCCGCCCGTGCGGATGCTCGAAAGGGCCGGGACGCACGCATTGCAGATGATCGGGTCGTCGTCCACCCCCAGCACCGCGATTTCCTCCGGCACGGACAGCCCGGCGCGGATGCAGGCGTCGAGCACCAGCATCGCGCGGCCGTCCATCGCGGCGAATACCGCGGCCGGGCGCGGCAGAGAGCGCAGGAAACGGATCATCGACGGGCGCTCCGCGGTCCAAGACCGCTTCGCGCGCGCCGGCCACGGGCCGTCGAAGACCGCAGCGGAATGTCCGGCCTTGGCCAGCGCTTCGACGAACCCGGCGCGCCTCTCGGCGCTCCAGTACATCCCGCAAGGTTCGCCGACATACGCGAACGAGCGGTACCCGCGCCCGAGGAAGTACCGCGCGGCCATCGCGCCCACGGCGCGCGAATCCATCCGCACGCACGGGCACGAGGCCAGCGGGGCCTTCTCTTCCCGCATTTCGGGAAGCGGCTCGGCGAGGACGACGGGGACTCCCAACGCCGCGATTTGCCGCGCACGCCGCCGCGACAACTGGTGCGCGACGACGGCGTCCACGCCCATCGCGGAAAGGTCCAGCGCCTGCTCGCCAGGCCGCCCTTCGGGAAACACCAAGCGCCACGGCCCGTGCGCGGCGGCCCAGTCCAGGATCCCGCGGTACGTCGTGCGCGACCCCTTGAGCCCCGGCGTGAAAAGCAAGGCCACCACCGGCACCTTGGCCGCCGCGCCGCCGGCCGGAACGTTTGACGAAGACGGTTGCATGCAACGATTCCCTTTTGCGCCGCAAAAGATACCACGCGCCGGAAAAAACGGCAACGGTTTCCGGTTCGCCCAGTTCCCGAACAGGAAAATGTTTTTTCGTATCCGTCAGTTTCACCGACCCGCGCCAAGTGGCATAATTCAAGTGCGGCGCGACCCCAGTCGGGGCCGGTGCGCCGCACGCGGAAAACAAAACGATGAAAAACACGACTTTCCCGAACGCGATGCGCGGCCGCGGCTTTGCCGCCGCCGTTTTTCTGGTTGCGGCCGCTTGCGCCGCGCCGCTCCGCGCGGACGACGCGGAGTGGACGGAGCGCCGCCCCGTCGCCGACACTTTCGTGAACTACAACTCGACCGCCGCGACGTACGGCTCCAACGAGGGCATCGTCGTCGGCAACGGCCGCGAGGGAGTGCTGAAATTCGACGTGTCGGACCTCGCCGGCGTCACGGCCGCGAAGGTGCGGTTCCGGATCACGCAGTGCGGCACGGCGGAAGGCGCGGTCTGGCCGCTCTTCTTCCGCGTCATGCGCGACACGGACTGGAACGAAGCCTCGCTCGCCTGGAATTCCCTTCCCGACGAATTCCGCGTGGCTCCTTCGCCCGCGCTCCTGCCGGACGATCCTTCGCTCGCCGGTTACGCCGAAATCCGGCCCGGCTCTTCCGGCACGTGGCAGGAGGTCGACGTCACGGAGGCGGTGAAGGCCGCGGCGGCAAGCGGCGTGCTCTCCCTGCACGTCTACACCTCGTGGGGCTCGGGCAGCGCGGACACGACGCCGCTCGCCTTCGCGTCCAAGGAGAACTCCGACGCGACCCTCGCCCCGGTTCTCGCTTTCCAGGGCGCCGAGGCCCTCGACGCCGCGTCCGAGCGGGTCCTCTGGCCGACGGACGACACTTTCGTGTTTTCCGGCAATGCTTCCGGCAACTACGGATCCGAAGAGTACGATTTCCTCGACAAGTCCGGCAAGCGCGAGACGTTCATGAAATTCGACATCTCGGGCATCCGGCGCGGCAGCGTCGATTCCGCGGTTCTCGTGCTGCGGATGTACTGGACAAGCGTGAACTGGTCCGCCGGCAACAACGTGCAGTACGAGCGCACGCCCAAGTCCGACTGGTCGGAAAGCGAATTGACGTGGAACAACGCCGCGGAGCTCACCGGAACCGCCCCTGGCGCGGCGTGGCCTTCGACCGTCCCCGAAGGCGCCGTGCGCGGTCCTTCCGCCGAAGCGAACCAGTACTATTCGATCGACATCGCCCCGCTCCTCGACCAGGCGCTTGCCGCCGGAGACTCCGTCCTTTCCGTCCACATCTGGCGCAACCCGGGCGACGGCGGGCGCTACATGGCGTTTTGGTCCAAGGAGGCGCCCGACACCGCGTACCGCCCGCGGCTGCTGGTTCAGACCGCTAAGCCCGCCGCCATCCTGTCGCGCAAGCCCGCCGCGGAAACGTTCGTTTCCGACTACAGCGCGGCGAACATGGACAAATCTTTCAGCGGCGGCACCTTCGCCCAATACGTGCAGATCGGCGCCTCGGGCAAGACAAAGCAGTACGCGACGATGCTCTTCGATCCGGCCGGTCTCGAAAACGCGGAGTTCGTGCGCTTCAGGATCCGCGCCAAGAACAACCTGGCCAAGGCCGCCGGAATACTCCGCGTCGCGGCGTGGACCACCGACGGCTGGAACGACGCCGCCCTGACGTACAACACCGTCTCCCCGTGGTTCCCGCAGCCAGAAACCGTCGCGGCCGGCACCGCGATCGACGGCGAAATCGCGTCGTTCGATTCTCTCCAGCCCATGAACTACCAGCCGTGGTTCGAGGCGGACGTCACCGCAGCCGCGCGCGCGGCCGCCGCGGCAGGGCGCAAGCTGACGCTCGGACTCTTCAGCAACGTCGCGTGGCCCGAGTTCCGCAAGGGCTCGTACGATGCGGCGCCGGCGGCGATTTTCTTCCCCGATCCCGACGCCGAATTCGGCGCGCGCGTCGTGGCGTCGCTCGACGAAACCGGCGACGCCCCCGCGCTCCGCCTGGAGTGGTCGCCCTCGCCCGAACCGGCGGAGTATTCGGTCGAGCGCAGCGAGGACGGAACTGCGTGGAAGACCGTCGCCTCCGGACTTTCCGAAGCGTCGTTCCTCGACCGCTCCGCAGAGCCCTGGACGCAGTACCAGTACCGCGTCACGGCGCGCGAAACCGCAAGCGGGGAAACGAAGAGCGTTGTCGAAACCGTGACGCTCGAAGCCCGCAAGACCGTCATGGCCTGCGCGGACACCTACGTGCGCAACGGTTCCGCCAACCAGGACGCGAGCTTCGGCACGGACGCTTCCGCCGTCCACCGCTATTCCGGCGCCGACAACGACGGCAGCACGCGCGAAGGGTTCATGCGTTTCGACGTGACCGAAATGCCGGAGCGTTTTTCCGCGGCCACGCTGAAACTCGACCTCGCCGGTCCGGCCGGCGCGCCGGACAACGCGAACGGGCGGCTCGATTTGCTGGAATACCCGGACTTCGAGTGGACCGACGAATCCGCGCCATCGTGGAACGACGTTTTCGGCAACGGCTTGGCGACGCCGAAAGCCCGCGCCGCGCAGTCCGACGCCAAACGCGAGGCCGAAACGCTTCTGGGCTCGTGGACCTGCTCCGAAGACGGGCCCTTGCCCGTCGGCTCCCCCGTGGAGTTCGACGTGACCGCCGCGGTCCGCGCCGCCAAGGCCGCGGGCAAGTCCCACATCACGCTGCACACCGCGGTCTACGCCACGACGGCCTGGAACTTCGGCACCGTGACGCGCGAGCGCGCGCAGGGCGTCTCCATCGCCCCGCGCATCGAGTTCGACCTCAAGAGCTGGATCGCGCATCCGTTCGTGTTGGTCGTGCGCTAGCCCGGAAATGTCCCGATCCGTTTTCCTGGTCGCTCTTGCAGTCATGACTTTGCAGGCCCGGGCGGAAACTCCGGATTGGACGGCGCTCGGCGCCGCCGCGCGCGAGCGGGCGAAAACCCCGCTTCGCGCCGGCGAGCCGGGCAGGCGTCCCTTTTGGAACGCATTCGCACGCGCGTTCATGCACCCTCCGGCCTTCGAGCTGGGCGAGGTGCCAGGAGCGGCGCGCTACCGTCTCGAAATCGCCCCCGACGCCGCTCAGGCCCCGACGACCGCCGACACGGCATTGCGGGACGACGACGCCGGCCGCCGGGCCTCTCCCGCCGCGGCAGGATCCGGCAGGGAGCGGGAGCCTTCGACGCGGATCGGGCCGCGGTCGTGGCTGGCGGACAAGCCGTGGCGTCCCGTCGATCCCGAGATCTGGGACTCGCTGCCGCCCGGGTACTACGAGCTGCGCGCCGAGGCGCTCGGGCCGGACGGCTCCGCGCTCGGCTCCGCCGGTTCGCGCAAGTTCTACCGCGCCGCCGTTTTC
>JAFUXX010000431.1 GCA_017476965.1 Kiritimatiellia bacterium
CCGCGGTCGTGCAGCAGGCGGGCGACGCCCGCCATGCCCACGCCGCAGGCGCCGACGAAGTGGACGCGCCCCGGAACTTCCGGGAGCGGCCATCCGCCGGCTTTCCCTGGAACTTCCGGCACGGGGCGCTCCTACTTGCGGGCGATTTTCGCCCAGCTGTCGCGGAGCGTGGCCGTGCGGTTGAAAACCGGGGCTCCGGGCCTGGAATCCACGGGATCGGGGAAGAAGTACCCGATGCGCTCGAACTGCACGGGGCCGTCGTCCGGCGTCGCGGAAACGAGCGAAGGCTCGCAGAGCGCCGCGGCTTCGCGGAGGGAGTCCGGATTGAGGAACTCCTTGAAATCGCGGCCGGGGTCGCCGTCCGGGTTTTCGACGGAAAAGAGGCGGTCGTACAGGCGGACCGGGAGGGTCGCGGCCGAAGCGGCGTCCACCCAGTGGATCGTGCCGCGGACGGCGTGGCCGTCGGGGGCGTTGCCGCCGAGCGAAGCGGGGTCCCACGTGCCGTGGATTTCCGCCACGGCGCCGGAAGAATCCTCCACCACGCCGGTGCACGTGAAGAGGCACGCGTACTTGAGGCGCACTTCGCGACCGGGGGCGAGGCGGTAGAACTTCTTGGGCGGATCCTTCATGAAGTCGGCGCGCTCGACCCAGAGCTCGCGGCCGAAGCGGACCTTGCGCGTGCCGGCGGAGGGGTCCTCCGGGTTGTTGACCGCGTCGCACTCGTGCGTTTCGCCGGGCGCCATGTTGTCGATCACGAGCTTCACGGGATCCATGACGGCCATGCGGCGCGGGGCGGTCCGGTTCAGCTCGTCGCGCACCGCGGCTTCGAGGATGCCGACGTCGGTCGTGGAGATGAACTTCGTGACGCCGACGCCCTCGCAGAACGCGCGGACCGCGGCCGCGGGGCAGCCGCGGCGGCGCAGGCCGCAGAGCGTGGGCATGCGCGGGTCGTCCCAGCCGGAGACGAGGCCCTTGTCGACGAGCTCCGCGAGCTTGCGCTTGCTCATCACCGTGTAGGTGACGCCGAGGCGGGAAAACTCGCGCTGGTGCGGGCGGATGCGGACGCCGCCGCGCTCGACGAGGAGGCCCATTTCGTCCATCCGGTCCACGACCCAGTCGTAGAGCGGCCTGTGGACCTCGAATTCGAGCGTGCACATCGAATGCGTCACGCCCTCCACGGCGTCCTCGATCGGGTGGGCGAAGTCGTACATCGGGTAGATGCACCACTTGGTGCCGAGGTGGTAGTGCGGGATGCGGTTGATGCGGTAGAGGACCGGGTCGCGGAAGTGGATGTTCGGCGACGCCATGTCGATCTTGGCGCGCAGGCAGCATTCGCCGTCCGCGTACTTGCCGTCGCGCATGTCGCGGAAGCGGGCGAGGTTCTCCTCCGGGGACGCGTCGCGCCACGGGCTGGGCGTGCCGGGCTCGGTTGGGACGCCGCGGTACTTCTTCCACTCTTCCTGCGAAAGGAAGCAGACGTACGCGCGCCCGGCCTCCACCAGCCGTTCGGCGATCTCGTACATCGTGTCGAAGTAGGCCGCCGCGCTGTAGAAATGTTCGCCCCAGTCGAAACCGAGCCAGCGGATGTCGTTCTTGATGTTCTCGGCGAACTCGTCGCTTTCCTTCGACGGGTTGGTGTCGTCGAGCCGCAGGTGGCACTCGCCGCCGAACTTCTCCGCCATGCCGAAATCGAGGCAGATCGCCTTGGCGTGGCCGATGTGGAGGTAGCCGTTCGGTTCCGGGGGAAAACGCGTCACGACGCGCCCGCCGGTGCGCCCGGCGAGCACGTCGGCCTCGATCCACTGCTCCAGGAAGTGTTTCGGGGCGGCCGGCGCCGCGCCGCACCCTTTCGTCGCGTCGTCGTTCATGTCGGCGGCTTGGCGCGGGCTAGACCCGCAGGACGCTGTTGAGGGTGCCGAGGCCGTTCTGGGTCCAGTCGCGTTCCGGGTCGGGATCGAGCGTCCAGACGCCGTTGATGACGAACTTGTACTCGTAGATCCCGGGGGCGAGCGTCACGGTGGCGGAGAACACGCCGTTGCCGGCCTTGTCCGTCATGCGCAGGGCCGCGGGGTCCCAGTTGTTGAACGATCCGGCGAGGAACACCGTGCTGCCGGGGTCGGCCTGGACGGTGATCACCTTGCGCTCGCCCTTCGGGGCGGCTTTTCTGGTTGCGGGTTTGGGCGTGGGGGCGGATTTCGCCGCGCTGCGGCGCGCCGCGGCCTTCTTGGGGGCGGGGGCGGCCTTGGGCTGTTTCTTGGTCATTTCTTTTGTCCTTGTCTTTTCGTCAGAATGCCTGCCGGACCGCCGTACGCGGCCGGTGGAAAGGTGCTGGTGCCAGAGGTGGGACTCGAACCCACACGTCTTTCGGGGACAGCGGATTTTGAGTCCGCCGCGGCTGCCATTACGCCACTCTGGCACGGTTCCGCCGGAGCGGAAGTCCGGGCGAGCGCAGAATGATACCGCGAAAGGGCGCGGTGTCAATCCCCCGTGCGCGCGTTGACTGGCGGGGGCCGGAAGGGTAGAATTGCGGACCAATGAACACCACCTCCCCGTCCGTCGGCGAGGGCGCCGCGAAGCTCGGCGCCCCGAAAGCCCTGGTCCTCGGTCTCCAGCACATGTTCGCCATGTTCGGCGCCACCGTGACGGTGCCGCTCATCACGGGTCTGGACATCGGCACGACGCTGCTCTGCGCCGGCGCGGGCACGCTGCTGTTCCACCTGATCACCGGCGGCAAGGTCCCCGCGTTCCTCGGCTCGTCGTTCGCCTTCCTCGGCGGCTACGCGGCCATCGCGCCGCGCCTCGCGGACGGCTCGGCGAACGTCGATCTTCTGCCCTACGCCTGCCTCGGCGTGGCGTGCTCGGGCCTCGTCTACCTCGTGCTGGCCGCCGCGATCAAGGCGTTCGGCGTCAAGCGCGTGATGCGCTGCTTCCCGCCGATCGTCACCGGCCCGATCATCATCGCCATCGGCCTCGGCCTCGCGCCGGTCGCCGTCGGCTCCTGCAAGGGCAACTGGACGCTCGCCCTCGTCGCCCTCGCCGTCATCGGCGTCTGCAACATCTGGGGCAGGGGCATGATCCGCATCGTCCCGATCCTGATCGGGCTCGTCGTCTCCTACGTCCTCGCCTGCTGCATGGGCGAGGTGGACTTCTCCAAGGTCGCGGGCGAGGCCTGGATCGGCTTCCCGGTCCGGCGGGAGATGACGATTCTCGGCGTCGATTTCAAGAACGGCACGCAAATCTGGAGCGCGATCATCGCCATCGTGCCGATCGCGCTCGCGACGATCATGGAGCACATCGGCGACATCAGCGCGATCTCTTCGACCGTCGGCAAGGACTTCATCAAGGACCCGGGTCTTCACCGCACGCTCACGGGCGACGGCCTCGCGACGACGCTGGCCTCGCTCTTCGGCGGTCCGGCCAACACGACCTACGGCGAGAACACGGGCGTCCTGGCGCTCTCGCGCGTTTTCGACCCGGTCGTCGTGCGCCTCGCGGCGGTCTTCGCGATCCTGCTCTCGTTCTGCCCGAAGTTCGCGGCGCTCATTGCGACAATCCCCGGTCCGATCGTGGGCGGCATCTCGTTCGTCCTCTACGGCATGATCTCGGCGGTCGGCATCCGCAACCTCGTCGAGAACCGCATCGACTTCTCGAAGAGCCGCAACCTCATCATCGCGGCGGTGATTCTCGTCACCGCGCTCGGCGGCGTGACGCTCCCGATCGAGATCGGCAGCTTCCGCGCGACGCTCTCGCCGCTCGCCGTCGCCTCGCTCGCGGGCATCGTCCTCAACGCGGTCTTCCCGGCGGGCGACTACGCCGCGCGCGCGAAGGAGGACGAGCCGCCGAAGGGCAACACGTTCGAAGTCTGAGGCGGGTTCCGCCCGAATCCTGGAGCACAAGGCAATGGCTGAAAACGGTGGAGCCGGGCCCGCGCCCGGCGGAATCGACGTGGCGCACGTGTGCGCGCTGGCGCACTTCGACTTCGCGCCGGACGAGATGGAGAAGTTCCAGCGCGAGCTGGAGCCGATCGCGGCGTACGTCCGCAAGCTGTTCGAGGTGGACGTGGACGGCGTGGAGCCGACGCAGTACGGCCAGCCCGTGTACGACGTCTTCCGCGAGGACGTCCCCGAGCCCACGCTGCCGCGCGACGCGGTCCTCGCCAACGCCCCGGATTCGTCGGACGACGAGTTCCGCATGCCCAAAATCGTGGAGTAGACGCCATGGCTTCATCGATAGACGTTTCCGCCACGACGGTCGCCGGCGCGCGCGACGCCATGCGCCGCGGCGACTTCACTTCGGTCGAACTCGTGCAGTCCGTGCTCGACGCGATCGCGGAGAAGGACGGCGCCACGGGCGCGTACCTGACCGTGGACGCCGAGGGCGCGCTCGCCGGCGCCGCGGAGGCCGACCGCCGCCGCGCGGCCGGCGAAAGCGGCTACCTGCTCGGCATCCCCGTGGCGATGACGGACATATTCAACGTCAAGGGCCAGCCCTGCACGTGCGCGTCGCACATCCTGGAGGGCTACGTCGCGCCGTACGAC
>JAFUXX010000432.1 GCA_017476965.1 Kiritimatiellia bacterium
ATGGCGGCCGCGCGGAAGGCGTTTGGCGCGGGCACGCGCTTCACGACGACCTTGACCGGATCTTCGCCGGGCGCGCCGCCGGGCAGCGGCACGCGCACCGTGAGGTTGCGGCCGGACTGGAGGACCTCGGAACCGGGCGGCAGGGCGTCCGGATCGAACCCGCGGAGCAGGGCCGAAACCCGCTCCCTGATTCCGGCGGACTTTTCGCCGCCCCGATCCCCGCCGGCGCGCTGCATGGCGACGCTAGATCGTCCCCTTCGAGGAAGGCACGCCCGTTTCCCGCGGATCGAATTCCGCGGCGGCGCGCACGGACCGGGCGAACGCCTTGAAAACGCTCTCCGCGGCGTGGTGCGGCTCGTTGCCGCCTTCGTGCCGGATGTTCACGTTCATGCGCGCGTTGGTCGAGAGGGCGCGGAAGAACTCCTCGAAGAGGCGCGTGTCGAAATCGCGGCAGAAAGTCGCGGTGCACGCCGTGGACCAGACGAGGTACGGCCGCCCGCCGAAATCGACCGCGCAGCGGCACAGCGATTCGTCCATCGGGAGCAGGAAGAAGCCGTAGCGGCGGATGCCGCGGCGGTCGCCGAGCGCGCGGTCGATGGCGGTGCCGAGCGCGAGCCCGCAGTCCTCCACCGCGTGGTGGTAGTCCACGTGCAGGTCGCCCTTGCACTCCACCTCCAGGTCGCAGAGGGAGTGCTTCGCGAAAAGCTCGAGCATGTGGTCGAAAAAGCCGATGCCGGTGGAGACCGACGCGCGGCCCGTGCCGTCGAGGTCGATGGAAACGCGGATGTCGGTTTCGCGCGTCTTGCGCGACACCTCGGCCGTACGGTGGCTGGCTGTGGTTTGCATGGCTTTCATTCTACCCGAAGGACCTCCCCCGCGCAAGAGACGGAGGCGGGGCGGCCCGCGACGGGGGCGAAGAAAACGGCGCGCCGCTCTCCAACCTCGTCGCCGCCGTTCCGCTCACCCCGGGCGGGGCGGGTCTTCGCGAAAACGCCTTGCAGGCGCTGCTGCAATCCGCCGGCGCCGGTCCCTCCGGCGCCACCGCCCTCGGCCTGCTTCAGTTCGCCTCC
This sequence comes from Kiritimatiellia bacterium, assembly GCA_017476965.1. Classification (GTDB taxonomy): domain Bacteria; phylum Verrucomicrobiota; class Kiritimatiellia; order RFP12; family UBA3636; genus UBA3636. The sequence continues at coordinate 1,071 of JAFUXX010000432.1, forward strand.
GTGACCCTCTGGGCCGCGCTCTGCGCGGCGATCGCATTTTCGCGCGCCTGTCCGCGGCGCGGCGCTACGCGCGGTTGCGGCGGATGAGGGCGAGCCGGTCTTCGACCGAGAGCGCGGTGCGGCCGCGGTCGGGGGGCGTGTTCATGCAGAAATCCACGAGACGCCCGACCGTGCTTTCCGCGACGTGGAGCCGCGTGTCGGAGGAGGCGTAGTAGAGCAGCACGCGCCCGTCGTCGTCCGCGATCCAGCCGTTGGCGAAGAGGACGTTGGACGTGTCGCCGACGCGCTCTTCGCCCTGCGGGACGAGTACCGCGCCGCCGGGCGCGGCGATCACGCGCGAAGGGTCGTCGAGCGCCGTCATGTACATGTAAAGAACGTAGCGCAGGCCCGCCGCGGTGCCGCGGACGCCGTGCGCGAGGTGCAGCCAGCCGTCCGGCGTTTTGACCGGGGCGGGTCCTTCGCCGTTTTTCGACTCCTTCACGGTATGGTAGCGGCGCTCGTCGATGATGCGCTGGGCGCCGACCGAGGCGTGTGCGATGTCGTCCACGAGCGCCCAGCCGATCCCGCCGCCGCTCCCGGCGTCGATGAAGCCGTCCTGCGGGCGCGTGTAGAGGGCGTATTTGCCGTCCACGAATTCCGGATGCAGCACGACGTTGCGCTGCTGGCTCGGACTGACGAGATCCGGCAGGCGCTCCCAACGGTCGAGATCTTTCGTGCGCGCGATGCCCGCCGTGGCGACGGCGGCGGAGAGGTCTTCGGGATGCGCCGGATCGTGCCGCTCGGCGCAGAAGATCCCGTAGATCCAGCCGTCTTCGTGCGCGGTGAGGCGCATGTCGTAGACGTTCGTCTCGGGATCGGGCGCTTCCGGCATGGAAACGGGTTCGGGACGGAAGCGGAAGTTGTCGACGCCGTTGTCGCTCTCCGCCACGGCGAAGAACGATTTGCGGTCCGCCCCTTCGATGCGCGCGACGACGCAGTATTTTCCGCCGAACCGGATCGCGCCGGCGTTGAACACGGCGCCGACGCCGAGCCGCTGCAGCAGACGCGGGTTGCGGCGCTCGTCGAGGTCGTACACCCATTCGAGCGGGACGTGCGCGGCGGTGAGGACGGGGCGCTCGTAGCGGACGAACGCCGCGCCGTCGTCGAACGCCGGCGCGTTCGGGGCGGCGAGCAGGGATTCCTGGCGCGCGCGGAGCGCGGCCAGCCGGGAGGAGAAGGTCGGAGCGGGGATCATGTCGGGATTCCGGGATGTCAGGGGACGGGAAGAAGTCTACGGGTTTTCCGCCGGTTCGGCAATCGCGGCGCAAACGGGGGCGGAGTAGTTGCCGAAATCGACACATTCGAGGACGACGCCGCGGCCGCCGCAGTCGCGCGCGAGGTCGAGGAGCCGCCTCGTGGCGGCGGCTTCGGTGATCTTCGCGCGGCGCGCGTATTCCCCGATGCCGCACTTTTCCATGTTGTAGGCGGCAAGCGGGAAATAGACGTCGGTGCCGCCGGCGCAGCTTGCGGCGACGCTGCGGTAGATGCGCTCGGTGGAGCCGAAGGGATCGGCCGGGTCCATCGCGACGCTGAGGACGTACACGGCGTCGAAGACGCCCTCCCGCGCGAGCGCCCGCCACCCGAAGTCGCCGATGCGCGCGCGCAGCGCGGCGTCGTCCGTTTCGTCAAGGCCGGGCAGGCCGATCACGAACCGCACGCCCGCCGCGCGGCATTTCGCCGAGAAGGCGCGCAGGTAGTCCGCAAAGCGCTCGCCGACCATCGCCTGCCAGCGCGGATCGGTGTGGACCGGCGGCGGCTCGCCGGGATGCCGCCTCTCCCACTCCGCCAGAGCCGGGGCGGAGTATTCGCGCGCGAACGACCACGATCCGTTGCGCCAGAAGTCGAGCAGGATCGCCTCGGGCTTCAGCGCCAGCCGCTCGTCGAGAAGTTCGAGCTTGTGATCGAAGACTTCGTCGTAAAAGATCGAGCAGCATCCCATCCACGGCTCGCCGTGGCGCGTGCGGCCCCAGTATTCGGGATGCGCGAGCGTCCAGTTGGAGGCGAGCGGCGAGTACCAGTGGTTTTCTTCGACGGTGGTGTGGATGCCGAAACGCAGCCCGCGCCGCTCGCACTCGCCGCGGAGAAGCCCCCAGCAGTCGGCGCGCGGCGCTTCGAGCCGCAGCCAACCGTAGATGTCTTCGCTCGGGAGGCGCTTGGGATCGAAGGGCGCTTCGGAGACGGGCCAGTTCTCGCAGCGGCTCGGGTAGCGCATCCGGCCGCCGCCTTTGTCGCGCCACCAGATGTCGGTCGGGTGCGTGAGCAGCACGTGGTCCAGCACCTGCACCGTGCCGGTCGACGTCTCGATGTCGAAATGCTTGGCAAAATCGAGCGAATCGACGAGCGCCACGATGTCGAAGGCCTGCCGTGGCGGGGGGATCCGCGAGTGGGGCCGCGCTTTGCGCGGCTCCCCCTCGCGGCAGGACGGCTCGGCCGCGGCAGGCTCCGGCACGCCTGCCAGGCC
>JAFUXX010000433.1 GCA_017476965.1 Kiritimatiellia bacterium
GCGGCGGAGCGGGCGGCGGCGCGCATTTCGGCCTGGCGCTCCGCCGACGCGCGGGGAGAGCCTGCGCCCTGGGTGCCGAAAATGGAAGTGCGAGAAGTGACGCAGCCAGATGCCAGCAGCGCCATGGCGGCGGCGGGGAGCATGATCCCGAAGCGTTTTTCCGAGTGCATTTTCGGGGAAGGAAGTCGTTTTGTTTCGAAGGGGAAGCGGGGGCGGGCCGCGGGCGGAGCCCCGGCAAGCCGTCCGCAAAGCATATCACTTTGCGCCCGCGAAGTGAACCCCGAAAATCGCGCCGCCGCGATCAGCGCGCGGCGGCGGGCTCCGGGGCGCCGTCGCCGGACGGCGGCGGGTTTTCGAGACGGGCCCGCAAGTCGTTCCAGTCGTAGTACGGACCGGAATGCGGCACGAGCCCGGACACCGCGGTTTCCGCCTCGTTGTAGAGCACCTTGGCGAGGATTTCCGGGCCGTCGCCGCCGCCCGCGGGGCGGCGGTAGAGCACGATCTGGAGATTTGACGCCATCGGCATGTCGCGCCACGTCGGGCTCGTGCGCCACGAATCCGCGGCGGGGGAGCGCGCGCCGGCGCCTTCGAGCCCGAGGAGGCCGGCGAGGGGGCGCAGCCCGGAGTCGTGCCCGAAACGCAGGTCCGCGCGCACGTCGCCGCGGGCGATGGCGTCGCTTGCGGAGGCGGCGATTTCGGCGGCGAGGGGGCGGGCGGACTCCGCCGCGCACCATCCGTACTCCTCCGCGTTGGCCATGTGGGCGTAGTGGATGCAGCTGCGGGCGCGGGCGAGACCGGTCAATTCGGGAAACGCGAAAACGTCGTCGATCGACGCGCCGCCGAGTTCCACCCCCAGCGTCTCGAACGAATTGGCGGCGGCGAAGAGGTCGAACGCGAAGCGGTGGGGCTCCGGCACGAGGCGCGCGGTCTCCGGCGAGTCGCGGAAAAACGCGCCGACGAGGCGGGCGGGGTCGACGTTCTTCTCGACGATTTCGCGGTCGAAGCGCGCGAGCCACTTTCCGCGTTCGTCGCTGTGCAGGTACGGGTGCAGGATCGTGGCCATGTACCTGTCGCCCGTGGCGAACGAAAAATCGAGCGCGGGCTCCAGCCCCTTCAGCGTGCACGCGAAATTGGCCATGCTCGCGAGGCAGCGCTGGATCGTGCTGGCCTGGCAGCGCACCTTGCCGCCGCCCGCGAAAACGGCGGGGAAGCGCTCGTGCATGCGCGCGGCGAGGCGGCGGTGCTCCTCCGCGCCGAGGAGGGAAAGCTGGCCCCACATGCCGTCGTGCTCCGCGACGATCGGCTCCAGCCGCGCGAGGAGGTCCGATCCGGCGTCGGTCAAAACGCCGGCTTCCTTCGCGGCGCGGAGCGTCTCCACGGCGCGGAAGGACTTTTTGTCGATCTGGTAGCGGGACCCGTGGCGCCCGTAGTGGGCGACGTAGAACGGCACGTAGCCGTCGGGCGGGGGAGTGTCGCGGATTTCGCGGAACTCGTACCGGTGGAAGAGCCCCGCCGCGCGGCCGCGGTCCTGTTCGATCGCCGCGACGAACGGATCGGCTTCCGTTTCCGCGGTTTCCGCCGCCGGAGCGCAAACAGCGAGCGCCGCCATCGCGGCGGCGAGCAACTTTGTCTTCGCGTTTTTCATGTGCGCGGCAATGCTAGCAAAGAGCCGCTCCTCCCGGCAACCCCGCTGCAAGCGCCGAAAGTCGGCACGGGCCTTGATTTCGAGGGACGTTCTCCCGATAATGGAGAGGCCGCCGCGCCCGGAACGCCGGGCGCCCGCGCCGCTTTTCCATGAAAACGACACGCCGCAGTTTCCGGGTTTGCCTCGCAGCCGCCGTTCTCGCACCGGTGTTTTTCGCCGGGTGCGAAAGTTCCGATTCGGAGTCCGACGACTGGTCGGGCTCTTCTTCCTCCCAGCCGGCCGCCGAGTCGCAGCAGGCGCAGTCCGCCGCCGCGACCGCCGAAACGAAAACCGCCGCGGCAGCGGCGCCCGCGGCGAAAACCGCGGCTGCTGCGCCCGCCGCGGCCGCATCCACCGCGTCCACGCAGTCGAATGCTTCCGCGGCGCAGCCGTCGTCGGCTGCGACCGGCGGCGCGGCGGGGCAGACCGCCGCGTCGGCGCTTGCGGCGGATGCCGTCCCGTTCTCTTCGCTCAAGTGGCACTTCGGCGGCAAGCCCAAGGCGAGCGGCGCGCGGCAGTCGTCCGTCGAAATCGCCGGGCTGTCGATCGGTTCGTCGAAGCTCTCCTTCCGGTACAAGAAGGACCTCTCCGCGTGGGGGCTCGCCTACGGCGAAGCCGGGGCGATCGCGTGCCTGTTCGTGCAGAAGGAAAACGGCCAGTGGGTCGGCGGCAAGTTCGACTGGATTTCGTCGTCGCGCACGTCGCGCGGTTTCGAGAACGTTTTCGCCGGGTACGAGGGGTGGACTCTCGCCGGCGTGCCAAACCCGTGCCAGGCGGCGTTCGTCATCGTCAGCGCCGACGGCACGAAGCGCTCGAACGTCCTCGCAGGACGCTGGGCGCGGTAGCGATCCGATTTTGGTTCCGGGAAGATGGATTACGAAAGTTTCGCAGCGGGAATCCGCGAAACGGGCGGGTACGCTACGGCGCGCAAGCGCATGGCGCTGCCGTGGCCGCTGTGCCAGTGGGCTTTTTCGGCGCGGATGAACGGCGTGTACGCGCGCAGCTGGTTCTGGAGCGCGCGCCGGGATTTCCGGACTTACTGGTGGCCGCGGCTCTCGCACCGGGTGATCGGCGCCGTGGAAGGCGCGGGCGGGACGGTGCGCATCGAGGGCTTCCGCAACCTCGACGCGCTAGGCGGCGGCCCCGCGGTAATCGCCTGCAACCACGTTTCGGCGATCGAAACTTACGTGCTTCCCGGCATCCTGTGCCAGTGGAACGACGTCGCGTACATCCTGAAGCGTTCGCTGATGTCGTACCCCGTCGTCGGCCGCTGCATCCGGGCCATCGACCCGATTCCCGTGGACCGCAAGAGCCCGGTCGCGGACCTGCGCGCCGTCCTGAAGCACGGCGGCGCGGCGCTGTCCCAGGGGCGCTTCGCGGTGATTTTCCCGGAAGGGACGCGGCGGCGGCTTTTCGATCCCTCCGCGTTCCACTCGCTGGGCGCGAAGCTCGCGCTGCATTCCGGAGTTCCGGTCGTTCCCGTGGCGGTGGCGACGGACTTCCTGCGCATCGGCAAGCTCCAGCGCGACCTTTTCGCGACGGTGCACCCTTCTTCGCCCGTGCGTTTCGCCTGCGGCGAACCGATCCCGGCCTCGCTCGGCGAGGCGGAGATACAGCGCCGCGCGACTGGTTTCCTCTCCGCGACGCTCGCGCGCTGGGAGGCCGAAGACGGCCGCCGGATGCTGCTGCCCGCGCCGGAGCCGCGCGCCTAGCCGGGCGCGGTGCCGCGGCTACTCGTGGAAATCCGGGTCCTCCGGCGGGGGACCTGGCGGGAGCGCGCAGATGAGGCCGATCGCTTCGCAGATGCGCGCCAGTTCGGCGTCCGATACGACGAACGGCGGAATCGAGTAGACGAAATCCGCGAACGGGCGGAGCCAGACACCGGTTTCGAGAATGACGCGGCGGACGTCCTCCGCGCGCGGCGCGGCGCGCA
>JAFUXX010000434.1 GCA_017476965.1 Kiritimatiellia bacterium
GGAAAATCTCAGCGAGCGCGGCTTCGTCGCGCGCTTCGAGCGCGGCCCGGATGCGGCGGTAGGACGACCCCTCGCGCCACTCCGCGCCGCCGCGGTGGTCCCACAGGTCGGCGAGGCCGACGGTGAGGCGCAGCACGCCGCCGCCGCCCCACACGAGAAGGCCGGTGCGGGAATTGCCGAGGGGCACTCCGGTCTGGGGGCGCGGAAGCGGGAAGCGCCAGAACGGGTAGTCGTCGCCGGCGATGCGGGGTTCGGGGATTTCTTTTTTCATCGTTGGGCAGGACGGGCGGGAAGAGCGGCGCGGCGTCCGCCCGGAACTGTACCGCAGCGCGCGGCGCGGCGCAAACGCGCTTCCATTCGGAGGGCGTTTCGGATAGAATGCACCGTGCCGCCGCGCCACCTCGCGCCGGCGGCGGAACGCCATGACAATCGAAGAGTTTTTCGCATCACGTTCGTTTTCGGCCGAAGTGGACGCCGCCGCCCTGCTCGCGGAGTTCGACAGGCAGATGGAAGACGGCCTCGCCGGCCGCCCGTCCTCGCTGCAGATGATTCCGTCGTACCTCGACGCCTCGCGCGCCGTCCCGGCGGAAACTCCGGTCGCGGTCCTCGACGCCGGCGGCACCAACCTGCGCGTCGCCGTGGTGTGGTTCGACAAGTCCGGAAAGGCTCGCATCGAGGACTTCGAAAAGCACCGCATGCCCGGGACGGACGGCCGCGTGCTCGGGGCGGACGAGTTCTTCGGCGTTTTCGCGGACCTCCTCGCGCCGATTTCGCGCCGCGCGGACACCGTGGGCTTCTGCTTCTCGTACCCGACGGAAATCCTGCCCGACCTCGACGGCCGCCTGATCCGCTGGAGCAAGCAGATCGAAGCGCCGGAGATAGTCGGCCGCAAGGTCGGATCCGGCGTGGCGGACGCACTGGAGCGCAAGACCGGGCGCCGCCTCGCGGTGAAGGTGCTCAACGACACCGCCGCGACGCTGCTCGCCGGCAAGGCGGCCGGTATGTCGCGCCGCCACTCTTCGTACGTCGGCTTCATCCTCGGCACCGGCACCAACACCGCGTACATCGAGCGCAATTCCCGCATCGGCAAGGCCCCGGCGCTGCCCGCGGGCGGCAGCACGATCGTCAACGTCGAAAGCGGCGGTTTCGACGGCGCGCCGCGCTCCGATTTCGACCGTGCCGCCGTGGCCCGCATGCGCCAGGCGGACACCGGCCTCTTCGAGAAGATGATTTCCGGCGCGTATGTTGGCGAAGTGGGCTGCGAAGTGCTGCGCGCCGCGGCGGCCGAAGGGTTCTTCACCCCCGCCGCCGCGGAAGCGCTCAAAAACCTCCCCGGGCTCGCGACGATCGACCTCGACGACTTCGTCGCCAACCCGTTCATCGGCAAGGGCGCGCTCGCCGCGGTGCCGATGGAGGACTCCGACCGCCGCGCCGTCATGGCGCTCTGCGAGCCGGTCTTCCTGCGCGCGGCGCGCTTCACGGCGGCGAACATCGCCGCCGCGGTGCTGCGCTCCGGCGAAGGCCGCGACCCGCTGCACCCCGTGTGCGTGACGATCGACGGATCGACGTACTACAAGACGCGCACCGGGATGTTCCGGAGCCGCGTCGAAGAGGGCCTGCGCGACATCCTCGGCGCGCGCGACGTGAGCTTCGAGACGATTTCGGTGGACGAAGCCCCGATCGTCGGCTCCGCCATCGCCGGGCTCGTCGCGTAGCGGCGGGCCCGCGCCTAGACGCGGAAGAGCGCGCCCATCTTCTTGCCGAGCAGCACCGACACGCCGGCGATCGTGGCCGTGAGGAACATCATGGCCCACACGCCGAGCGCGCTCGCGACGTACTTGCCCGTGCCGAGCAGCTGGAAGAGCTCGTAGATCGTCTTCGTGATCGGGTAGAAGCGCGCCTGCTGCGCGAGCATCAGAGAGTCGGACACTTCGAGCATCGAGAACGCGAACGCGAGCAGGAGGCCCGCGACGAGGTTCGCCGCGATGAGCGGCAGCGTGACGCGGCGCACGGTCCGCGCCGGCGTGGCGCCGAGGTTCCACGCCGCCTCCTCGAACGCTTCGCTCGTCTGCTGCAGCCCCGCCGCCGCGCTGCGCACCATGTACGGCAGGCGCCGCACCGCGTAGGCAATGACGAGAAACAGCGCGGGGTTCACGCGGACGTCGAACACGCCCGTCCAGAACGCGCTGGTGCGCACCCAGCCGAGGTTGGAGAGCCACGAGGAAATGGCGAGGTAGCCGAACGCCATCACGAGGCCCGGGACGGCGAGGGGAATCATCGACAGCGCGTCCAGAATCCCCGCGCCGCGGATCTTCGAGCGCACGACGAGGAACGCCACGCCGACGCCGAGGACGAGGTTCACGCACACGGCGACGGACGAAAACAGCAGCGAGTTGCGGATCGACGCGACGGTCATGTCGTGCCCCAGCGCTTCGGCGTAGTTGCCGAGCGTGAAAACCTCCGGCAGCACGGTCCCGTACCACGAGCCCGGTTTGGAAAGCGAAGTGAGCACCACGCCGAAGTGCGGCAGCAGCGCGACGAACGAGACGAGCGCGAACGGCAGCACGGCGGGCACCGCGCCGATCCCGCGCAGACGCACAGGCTTGAACGTGACCGCGGCCTTGCCCTGCATCGCGAACGAATTGCGCCCGAACGCCAGCTTGCCTGCCGCGTAGAGCAGGACGGAGACGGACAGCACCACGAACACGAGCGCGTACGGGAAGTGGCTCGCGCCGATTTCCTTGAGGGCGTCGAAGACCTGCACCGACGCGCACGTCGAGTACCCGAGCATCAGCGGCGCGCCGAGCTCGGTGAAGCTCCAGATGAAGACGATGGTGCAGCCGGCGAAGAGGCCGGGCGCGATGAGCGGCAGCGTGACGCGGAAAAACCGCTTCCACCCCGGGCAGCCGAGATTCGCCGCGGCTTCGTCCATCGCCGGGTCCACGTTGGCGAGAGCGGCCGTGGCGTTGAGGTACACGATCGGGTAGAGGGCGAGCGCCTGGATCGCCACGACGCCGAAGTACCGCGCCTGCCCGAGCCAGTCCACCGAAGTGCCGAACACCGCGTTGAGCACGCCGTACCGCCCGAGGATCTGCTGCATCCCGATCGCGCCGACGAACGGCGGCAGGATCATAGGCACCAGCACGATCGCGGAAAAGAACGCCTTGCCGGGAAACTCGTACTTGTGCGAAATCCACGCGAGCGGCAGAGACACGAGCAGGCACAGCGACGTCGTGCCCGTCGCGATGCAGACGCTGTTGAACAGCCCCTCCGAGTAGACGGGATTGCGGAAAACGGAGAGCAGGTGGCGAAGCGTGAAGCCCCCGTCGTCCCAGAACCCGCCTTTGACGACGAGGAATATCGGGAGCAGGAAGAGGACCGAGAGAATCGCGCAAACGGCCAGGAAGAGCGGCGTCCAACGGTTTTTCACGGCCCCGATTGTACCCGAACGGCGGGCGGGACTCAACCGCCGCCGTTTTCCGCGGGTGGACATCGGCCCGGCGGGCGGGTACAATGCGCTTCGTCACGACATGAACGCTGCAAAAACAGAAACCGCGGCCGCGGCCGCGAACCCGAGGGCGCTCCCCGCGGGGTTCAGGCCGGATCCGGTGCGGCACGGAATTTTCGCGGCCGGGATCCTGGCCGCGCTCGCGCTGTACTTCTTCTACGGAACCGATTCGGAGGCGGCGGACGGCAGGGCGTCGGTTTTCGCGTGGTTCGCCAAGCAGTGGGGCTACGACGACTTCGGCAACAACTGGATAATCCTGATCGTCGCCGCGTTCGTGGCGTGGCGCAACCGCCGCCGCATCGCCGAAACCCCGGTCGCGCCGGACTGGTCCGGCGCGCTGGTCGTCGCGGCGTCGCTCTTCGCCCACGTCGTGGGCTACCGCGCGCAGATGCCGCGCATTTCGCTCTGCTCGACGGTCGGCGTGGCCTGGGGCCTCGTGCTCGCGGTCTGGGGCCGCGCCACCGCGCGCGCCGTGCTCTTCCCCGCCGCGTACGCGATGCTGTGCTTCGTGGGGCCGATGATGGTGGAGCTCACGATGCCGCTGCGTCTCATGGCCAGCTCCCTCGCGTGCGCGCTCCTGCAGGGCGTCGGAATAGCCGCGGCGGCGCACGGCACCGTCGTGGTGTCCGCCGCCGGCGACGGCTTCACGTTCGACGTGGCGGACGCCTGTTCGGGCCTGCGGTCGCTCGTGGTGATGACGGCGCTCGCGGCGCCCTACGCCTACTTCACGCTGCGCTCGCAGCTGAAGCGCGTGCTTCTCTTCGTCTTCTCCATCCCGCTCGCGATGGTCGCCAACGCCCTTCGCATCTTCACTCTCGGAGTCGTGGCCGAATGGATCGGCATGAGTCTCGCGATGCAGCTCTACCACGACCTTTCCGGATACATCGTCTTCTTCCTTTCGCTCGTGCTGCTCATGGGCACGGGCGCGATTCTCGACCAGGACTGGGGGGCCAAACTGTGCGCTTTGAAGCAAAACAAGCGGCGCCGGGCGTCGCGGCGGTAGCGCTCGTCGCGGCGGCGATCGCGATGCTTTCCGGCGGGCGCGCGCTGTACGGCGACCCGACCGGACAGGTGCCGCTCGAAATGCCGGCGACGCTCGGCCCGTGGACGGCCGAGCCGGTCCGTTTCTGCATGAACGACCAGTGCGCCGCTTCGTTCCTCGAATCGCAGCTTCCCGAGGGCGCGGCGGAGTGCCCGGTCTGCGGGTCGGAGCTCGGCTCCGTCTCCGTCGGCGAAAAGCGGCTCCTGCCCGCCAACACCCCCATCTTCCGCCGCGTCTACAGGCGCGACGGCCACCCGGACGTCATGGCGACGTTCGTATTTTCCGGCATGGAACGCCAGTCGATCCACAAGCCCCAGCGCTGCCTCGTGGCGCAGGGCAACCGGATCACCGACGAATACACCCACCGCGCGGCGTGCGACCGCGACGGCGGCACGCTCCCGGTGCGCGTCCTCGAAATAGCCCGCCCGGTCCGCGACTCCGCGGGCCAAGTCGTCTCGACGGACGCCAACGTGTACGTCTACTGGCTCTTCAACCCCGAGCGCGAAACCGTCCACCACTGGTCGCGCCTGTGGCGCACGGTGTGGGACAACGCCATCCGCTCCTACCGCCCGCGCTGGGGCTACGCGTCGATCACGATTCCGCGCGACCTTAATTCGCCCGACGGCTGGAAGAACGAGCTGGACGACTTCCTGCCGCGCCTCTACCCCGTGGTCAAGAAGCTGCGCGCCGATCTCGACGCCCGCCGCAACCGCGTGCTGCGGCTCGGCGCCCGCTCGTGGGAGAACAACGTCTACGAGGGGACGAACGCGGCGCTGTCCAGCGTCTCGGCTCCCGCGCCCGCCGCCGCTCCGGCGCAGGACTGAGCGTCCGCCGTCACGACCGGGACCGGGGCGGCGAGCGTGCGCACGCTCGCCGCCCCGGTCCCGGTCGTGA
>JAFUXX010000435.1 GCA_017476965.1 Kiritimatiellia bacterium
AGCGAAACGGCCGCGCCGGCCGCGAAGCGGACGACCCCCGCGCGGAAGAGCCTGCCGCGCGCGGCGCCGAGGACGCGGGCGTGGACCGCGAGGCGCGAGAAATCGGAAGAAACCCCCGCGAGGAGAGAGTCGAGACGGCGGTCCGCCGCGCCCTTGAGGAGCGAAAGCAGCGCGCCGCGGTGGCGCTCGAAGCCTTCGAGCGGGATGCGCGCCGCCGCGCGGGAAGCCGCGGTCGGGGTCCACGTCGAAAGGATCGGCGGGAGGTCCTTGGTGCGCAGGATGCGGGCGAGGTTCCAGCAGAGCGTGCCGTAGGCGCGGGCGTAGTCCTCGATCGAATCGAAAGTGTCGGCCTTGTTCAGCAGCACGCGCAGCTTGAACTCCACGCCGTGCAGGCAGGCCGAAAGGACGTCCACCGTTTCGCCGGTCGTGCCGGGCTTTTCGGGATCGAAGAGGAAGAGCACGAGGTCGCCGATTTCGGCGAACGCGCGCACCGCGGCGGTGAAGTCGTACGCGCGCTTCGCAGCGCCCTCCGGCGTGTCGATCATGCCGGGGGAGTCCACGAGATTGGCGCCCTTGAGGTATTCGCGGGCGCGGACCTTGACGGCGAGGTGCTGGAGGAAGTCCGGCCCGAGCGAAGCGAGCCCGCGGAACTCCGGGGGGAGCTGGCCGAGCGCGGCGGGGCCGTAGAACTCGCGCTCCTCCTCGCCGTGGACGACGACCGTGAAGCAGTCGTCCGTCGGCGCGACGCCTGTGGCCTGCACGGGCGGATCGCCGAGCAGGTCGTTGACGATCGTCGACTTGCCGGAAGAGTGGTTGCCGAGGAAAACGACGGTCGGCTTGCCGCCGGGCGTCGTTTCGAGCGGGCGGCGGAAGCGGTAGCGCCACCGGTCCGCCGTCGGCGCAAACGCCTTGTAGAGGCGGTTCACGCGCGATTCGACGTCCGAGGACGACATCTTGCCGATTCCGAACATCGCGGGCGCGGGGGCTAGAGGGCGGCTTCGACGAGCGCGGCCACTTCGGCGGCGGAGCCGGAAGCGTCGATGCGGCGGAGCTTGCCGGCCTTTTCGTAGAAGCCGACGACGGGGGCGGTGGCGCTCTCGTAGACTTCGAGGCGGTGGGCGATCGTTTCCGGGCGGTCGTCCGCGCGCGTCACGAGTGCCGTGCCGCACGCGTCGCAGATCCCTTCCTTCTTGGGCGGGAGCGACTTCACGTGGTAGCCGGCGCCGCACTTGGGGCAGGTGCGGCGGCCGCCGAGGCGTTCGAGGAGGGCCTCCTTGGAGACGTCGAGCATCAGGGCGGAGGCGATCTGCGCATCGGCCGCGGGAGCGAGGGCGTAGAGCGCCTCGGCCTGCGCGACGTTGCGCGGGAAGCCGTCGAGGAACACCGTCGCGCCGTCCGCCGTGCCGGCGAGCAGCTCGGAGATCATCTTGCAGAGGGTTTCGTCCGGAACGAGCGCGCCGGACTCCATGTACGACTTGGCTTCGAGCCCGGCGGGCGTGCCGCGGGCGAGCGCGTCGCGGAGCATCGCGCCGGTGGAAACGTGGATGGCGCCGGTCTTGGCCGCGACTGCGGCGGCGGCGGTGCCCTTGCCGGCGCCGGGGGCGCCGAGGAAAACGACGATCTTCTTCATGTGGAATCCGTGGAAACGCCGCGGACCGCGCCGCGGCCGGGCGCTAGTTCAGCATCGACTGCGGGAGGAACGGCTGCGTTTCCCAGGCCCGGGTTTCGGTCCAGGGCATGTCGCCGCCGTCCGGATCGCGCAGCTCCGCGCAACCCGCCGCGAAAAAAGCCGCCGCGAGAACCGCGGCGGCGAAGGGGAGCTTGTCAATAAACGACATCGTCGCCGACCTCGACGGGCACCTGCTCCCAGCCGTACACGTTGTCCGCCACGGCGAGGTTCTTGGCGTTCGGCGGGTTCACGATGCGGATGCGCGTCACGATGCGCTCGGCACCGTCGGCGCCCTTGCGGCGGACCATCATCTCCACCGGGGCGAACGGACGGCCGTCCGCCGGGACGATCTCGCGGACCGCTTCCGGCGCGAGGCGGACGATCACGAACGAGAGGTCCTTGTCGACGCCGACGACCGTGCCCTTCACGCCGGGGACGAACGCGTCGTTGGGAGCGGCGTCGGAATCGCCCTTGGAGGCGACGCCGGAGTTGGGGGCCGCGTTGTCGTAGGTCAGGCGCTTGATGTCCGCGCGGAGGCGCTGGACTTGCGCGTTGAGGTCCTCGATCGACTGGTCGCGCTCGACGATCTGGTCGTTGAGGGAGGTGATTTCGTCGTTGAGGTCGCTCTTCTCGCGGTTGAGGCGCGCGATGTCGCCGTCCTTGCGGGTGACGGTGTCCTGCAAATCGGAAATCGTGCCGCGCTGGCGCGTGATTTCGGCGAGGTTGTCGCGGCGGGCGCGCTTTTCGCCGTTGAGGAGCTCCGCGACCTCTTCGAGCTTTTCGCGGGTGTTGCGCAGCTGCTCGCGGGTGGCGAGCAGGCGCTCGAGCTGCTTCTTGGCGTGGCTGCGCAGGTCGAGCAGCAGCGCGTCCATCTTGCCGTTGGTGTTGGGCTGGCCGTTCACGCCCTTGACGACGTTGCCTTCCGCGTCGAGCTTGTAGTACTGCGCGAGCTGCTCGTCCTTGCCGCGGAGGCTGAAGAGCGGCGAGGAGGCTTCGAGCGCGTCGTCGTAGTCGCCCCAGAAGGAGGAGAGCTGCGGGTTGTCGTTGGGGCGGTCGGTCACGTCGTCCACGTCCCACTCGGGGTGGTCCGGCACGCCTTCGGCCGCGGGATCCTCCGCCTCGACGAGCACGGCGAGGGCCTTGACCTCTTCTTCCAGGCGGTGAGTGCGCCCGATCAGCAACTCGCGCTTGTTGAAGTTCATCACCCCCATGACGAACGCGAGGATGCTGAAGAGGAAGATGAAAACGACGAGAACTTTGAGAAGCTTGCCCATGGCGGGAATTTCCGTTTGTCGAGAGAGACTTGTCGCAAAGACGGAACGAGCATACACGATTGACGGTCGGAACGCAAGGGTTTTCGGGGCGCGAAAATTGTTTCAAAAAAATTGCTTGATTTTTTGAAACAACTTTGGCATCCTCCCGCCCCGCCGCGCACGACGCGGCCGGAGCGGACCGGTTTCCGCTTCCAGGTTCCGGATTCCGGTTCGCCAATCCAAACGACATGAAAACTCCCTTCTCCGCACTTCGCTCCAGTTTCCTCGCGGCGGCCGCCGCGGCGGCGGCCACCGCTTCCGGCTCGGGCTTTTCGCTCTTCCAGGGGGACGCCTCCGGCTGCGCCGACGCCTCCAAGTCCATCGCCGTCGGCGGCCGCGTCGGCGACATGTTCTACAACCCCGCGGTCCTCGCGGGCTCCACGGCGGGCTACGCGGTCCAGGCCGGGTCGTTCTTCACGCGTCCGCACCTCAAGATCGAAGGCGTCGATCCCTACACCGGCAAGAAGTACCGCACTTCGGGCAAGAAGAAGTGGTTCGCCATCCCGCACGCCTACTTCGCGGCGGCGCTCTCGGACGACGTCGTGTTCGGCCTCGGCCTCTTCTCCCGCATCGGCCTCGGCGACGAGTTCCCTGCCGGGTGGTTCGGGCGCTACAACTCGACGAAGGTGGACTTCGCGACGTACGACGTCTCCCCGGCGCTCGCGTGGCGCGCGACGGACTGGCTGACCGTCGGCGCCGGCCTGACGCTCCAGTACTTCGACATCGTGCTCGAGCAGGACGTCGACGCTGCGGGCGTCGCCGGCCTCCGCCCGTACAACTCCCCGTCCCCCTCGCCCTACGACGTGCACCAGCGCATCCACGGCTCGGACGACTGCGCGGTCGGCTGGGACCTGGGCGTCAAGCTCGATCCGGTCGAGCGCCTGCACCTCGGCCTCGCGTACCATTCGGAAGTGACGGCGCGCGCCAAGGGCCACGTCCGCTACGACGTGCCCGCGCCGATCCGCGCCGCCTATCCCGGGTTTTTCGGCGACACCCGCGCCCACGGCAAGATCACGGAGCCCGAATACTGGATGGCCGCCGCCGTCTACGACCTCACGGAACGCCTCTCCCTTGGCGTG
Organism: Kiritimatiellia bacterium; assembly: GCA_017476965.1. Classification (GTDB taxonomy): domain Bacteria; phylum Verrucomicrobiota; class Kiritimatiellia; order RFP12; family UBA3636; genus UBA3636. The sequence goes on from JAFUXX010000435.1 coordinate 4,062, forward strand.
AACGTCACGCGCTCCGGCTGGAGCAGCTGGGACAAGCTCGAAATCCACGAGGACGAGGCGTTCCTGCCCGGACACGACGTCCTCGGCGCGGACAAGAAGTGGGACGACGTCTGGCGCTTCTCCGCCGGCGGTTCGTACAAGCTTTCCGACGAGTGGACGGCGATGGCGTCGTTCACATGGGACGACTCCCCGATCAACCGCAAGCACGCGGACTACATCGTCCCCGCCGACACGCGCGAAATCTACGCGGTCGGTCTCTCGTGGGAGCGCGGCCCGTGGGCCGTCGACGGTATGTACTTCTTCGAGAACATCAACGACTGCTCGTTCGGCGGCCGTCCCGCGGAAGGCGTGTTCTCCGGCCGCTACACCGCCGGCTTCTCGCACGCGTTCGCGTTCTCCGTGAGCCGCCAGTTCTAGCCCGGCTCCGGCGCGGTTTGTCAAATGAAAAGGACACCGTAGCGTTTCGCGTCACGACCGCATTGGTCAAAAGCGAGGACACCGACGGCTCCTGCGGAGGGGGCGGCTAGCCGCCCCCTCCGCAGGAGCGTGCCGCATTCGTCCGGCG
>JAFUXX010000436.1 GCA_017476965.1 Kiritimatiellia bacterium
GCCCGCGCCGCCCGCCAGTTCGCCGACGCGGACCGGGAGCCGGAGCTTGCGCAGCAGCGCCGCCAGGCGCTTTTCCGTGCCGGGCTCCGTCATCCCCAGCGATTCGCCGAACCGCGCCGCCGCGACCATTCCGGCGGCGACGGCTTCGCCGTGCGCGGCGGCGCCGTAGCCCAGCGCCTTTTCGGCCGCGTGGCCCACGGTGTGGCCGAAGTTGAGAAGCGTGCGCAGCCCGCTTTCGCGCTCGTCGCGCGTCACGACCTCCGCTTTCGCCTTGGCGCAGTGCACCACGATGCGCTCCACGTCGTCCGGCCCCGGGCCGGCGTCCGGCAGCGATTCGAGCCAGGCGAAGAAATCCGCGTCGAAGATGCACCCGTATTTGACCGTCTCCGCCATGCCCTGCACGAACTCGCGTTCCGGGAGCGTGGCGAGGACGTCGGGATCGGCCAACACCGCCACCGGCTGGTGGAACGCGCCGACGAGGTTTTTGCCGAAGGGCAGGTCCACGGCGGTCTTGCCGCCGATCGAGGAATCGACCATCGCGAGAAGCGACGTCGGGACTTGCATCACCGCCACGCCGCGCATCCACGTCGCGGCGGCGAAGCCCGCCAGGTCGCCCACCACGCCGCCGCCGACGGCGACGACGACGTCGCGGCGCGCGAGTCCGATGCGGTGGAACTCCTCCCACAGCGTCGAGAGCATCGCGAGGTCCTTGGATTTCTCCCCGGCCGGCACGGTGACGCGCTCCGTCTTGAACCCGGCTTCCGCGAGCGAGGCTTCCACCGCGGCGCAGTGCAGGGGGGCGACGTCGGAGTCGGACACCACGCACGCGATCCGGCCGCGGACCGCCGACGCGGCGATGCGGCCGGCTTCGCCGAGCGCGCCGCATCCGACATGCACGGGACACGTTCCCGCCGCCGTTTCCACCGTCGCAATTGGTTCCCCGAGCATTTTTCCCTCCGTTCCGGATGCTTTTCGCGAAATGCCGCCCGGCGCCGCGCGCGCGGGCGGTGCGGGGGAAATTCTAGTTTTGCCGCGCCCCCGGAGTCAACAGGCTTGCGCGGGGGCGCCGCGTGACGAAAAACCGGGCGCCAGGGACTGGGTCGCGCAAAATCCGGAAGAGAAAACGGATTGCGCAAATGTTTTTTTTTTTGCGCAAAAATCGGAGACTTTTCCCGGGCGAAAGTCATGCCATTTTGGCGTGGTCCGGGTTTTTCACCCCCAATCCTTTTTCCAGACATGAAAACCGAAAAATTCCGTTTTGCGGCTTGTTTGGCCGCTTTTGCGATTGCCGCCGCCCGGTCGTGGGGCGCAGGCACGTGGGTCACGTCCTCGTGGAACTCCGGTTTCGTCCCCGCCGGAAACAACATCCTTTTCGGCAAGATGCCCGACTCGCCGTCCGCGGCGGCTAACGCATTGGTCCGCACGGACAACGGCAGCACGATCACCGAGGCGTCGCTTTCCTACGCCACTTTGACGGACGGCGACGCCGATTCGCGCAACAAGGCGGCCACGACCTGCCTGCCGGACAACTTCACGCTGGCTTACGACCTGGGCGGCGCGTACACGTCATCGGCCCGCAGAACAGCAGCTACGAAGGCGCCTGGATCGTGGTGACCGGCGAAGGCTCGCGCGCGGTCCTTCCCGCGACGGTCTGGCTGAGCAACAACAGCGGCGATCCCGGCCACGGCGGCGGGATGGACGTGCTTGACGGCGTCGTCGTCGAGGTCGGCGCGCTGAATGCGGGGCATTCCGGCGGCACCCTCCGCCTCAACGTCGACGGCGGCACCCTCCGCGCGACGGACGGCATCTACTGCTACCGCACCTACAACCGCTGGACGGGCGGCACGTTCAACTTCAAGGACTGCCTCGTCGAGACTCCGGTTTTCAAGTTCACGTACCCGGCCATCGCCTGCTGCGGCGACGTCGCCACGTTCGACGGGGCGGTGTTCCGGCCGCTCGGCGTTCCGGCCGCGAAATTTTTCGACGGACCTCCTGAGATTGCCGAGAAGAACGCGAAGTTCTTCGTCACGGGCGGCGGCCTGATCATCGACGCGCCCGAAGGGACCGCTCTCGAAGCGTCCGCGCTGCTGCAGGGCGACGGCGGTTTCACGAAGCGCGGCGCCGACCGCAGGATCTATCCGGGCGACCTCCTCGTCGTCTCGGCCGGCGGCGCGTCGGTGAACGACCTCGGCGAAATCGCGGTGCCGACCGCGGCCTTCCCCGCAGGCACGGGGGCCCACGTCGTCTCCGCCTCCGGCGCGGGCGAAGAGCCGCCCGTCATTCCGTCGCTTTCGTTCGAAGCCGGATCCGGAATCCTGCTCGAGACCGAAAACCCCGACCGCGACCTGCTCTACGCCGTCGCCAAAGTGACGGGGACCGTCACCGGCCTCGACGACGCCGTCGTGGACGACACCGCGGGCTACCGCTTCCGCGTCCGCGCCCGCCGCTCCGCCGACGGCACCTCGCTGCTCGTCGCCGAAACGAACAAGGGCATCACCATCCTGTTCCGGTAGAGCGGTGTAGCCTCTCCCGCAGCCGCCACCACCGGCTGCGGATCTTTCGCCACCACCGGTTGCGGATCTTTTCGCGGCCCCGGGGCATGAGCCCCGGGGCCTTTTTCCTTCTCGTCCGTTCTTCCGTCGCCGCACCCGTTGCTTTTGCCGTGGCGGTGTAGTACCACCGTCGCGGCGCTGGCTTTTGAAATCTGCATCAGATGGTGGGACAGGGCGGACTTGACCGGAAAAGTGCAGAAAACGCCGGACTGGAGGGGCCGAAAACGCATCGGAATCCCGGAACGGTGAATAGACGCCTGCATGGGACGCCGGACGGCGCATGCCCC
>JAFUXX010000053.1 GCA_017476965.1 Kiritimatiellia bacterium
GGCGGGGTCGAGCTCCACGACCGGGGCCGCGGCGAGCTGTTCCGCGTTGCCTGCCGGGACGAAAGGAACCGCGCCGCGGCTGGAAAACTCGCGCAGGTCGGAAAGGTCGGCGTCCTTGAAGCGCGCGTGGACCTTTTCCGCGACCACGGTGCGGGGGAGCCGCAACACGGCCGCGACGCGCGTGTCGCGCGACGACCCGCCGACGCGCACTGCGTAGTCGCCCTTTTCGAGGACGAACGATTCGGACGCTTCGTCGTAGCACGCGAAAGACGCAAGGTCGAAGTCGAGCCGCACTTCCGCGACATCGCCGGGCGCGAGCACCGGGGTCCTGCCGTACGAAACGAGCTGCTGGAACGGCTTTTCGAGCTTGCCGTCCGGCATCGAAACGTAGCACTGCACGATTTCGGCGCCGGAGGTCCCGCCTTCGTTGCGGACGGTCGCGGAAAGCGACACGCGGGAACCGTCGGCGGAGGCGGCGCCGGGCTGCGTGGAGAAGCGCGTGTACGACAGGCCGAAACCGAACGGGAAACGCGGCTCGATGCCGAACGAATCGAAGTACCGGTACCCGAGGAACACGCCCTCGCGGTACGGCACCTGCATCGTCGCCCAGCAGTCGGTGGACGGGTAGTCGCGGTAGCGCCGCGCCCACGTGGTGGTGAGTTTGCCGGAAGGCGAAACGCGGCCGGAGAGGACGTCCGCCACGGCGTCGCCGGAAACCTCGCCGAGGAGGCTCGTGAGCAGCACGGCCTTCACGGGGAACCTGTCGAGCCAGGAGGTATCCACCACCCCGCAGACGTTGAGCAGCACTATCACCGTGTCGAAATTGGCGCAGGCGAGCTCGAGCAGGCGCTCTTCCTCCCAGTGCAGGCGCACCGAATCGTAGGCCGTGCCGGGCGCGCCGCCGGGGCCGGCGGCGCAGGTGAGATCGGCGGACTCGCCGGAGCAGCGGCCGATCGCGACGAGGCACGGCATGTCGCGCCGCCCGGCGACGAGCCGGGCGAACTCTTCGTTCGAAACATCGGGCTCCGGAAAGCGGTAAGTCCACTTCCACCAGTACCTGTTGACGTTCTCGAACGCCTCGCGGTGTTCGCGGATGCCGCGGCGGTACAAGTCGGCGACAGGCTGGAAAAGCCGCACTCCGGCGTTGGCGAGGCCCTCGTCGTACTGGACGGTGCGCTGCGCGAGCATGTCGCCCGAGCCGAACCCCATCCTGTGGCAATGGTAGCCGGTCACGCCCATCAGCGCGACCTCCGCGCCGCGCGCGAGCGGGAGCGCGTCGCCGTCGTTTTTGAGCAGGACCATTCCTTCGGCGGCGATCCGTCGCGCCGTTTCCCTGATTTCCTGGCGGTTCATCGTGTGTCGGGCATTCCTTCCGCGGCGGCGGCCGCGCGTTCGCGCAGAAGGATACCCGAAACGGGACGGGAATCGCAACCCCGCAAGGGGGTTGCTGCAGGACGGCCGGGTCAGAAGGCGATGCGGTAGGCGAATGCCTTGGAATCGACGCCGAGCGCGAGCGTCGCGCCCGATTGCGAGCAAACCGGCGCGGCGGCGCCGGGCTCCGGTTCGACGGCGGTCGCGGTCGCCGTTGCGGCGGCGGGCGCGGAGAAACGCAAGCGGGTCTCCGCAAGGCGCGCAAGGTCGATTTCGGCGCGGAAGGGGCCATTGAAATCGGGAACGGGAGTGAGGATCAGCGCGTCGCCCTCGGGCGACGGCGCAAGGCGGAAGGCACCGTCGGTCTTGATGCCGAGATGAGCGAAGTCGGCGAGGGCCGCGGGGTTCGCGGCATCGGGCGTGCCGGCGCCGTCGCGGCGGTTGGGCCGGCCATCGACGTAGATCGCTTCGGGCGACTCCGAGAACGCGCAGCGCCGCCCGGCGATATCGATTATGCCGGCCCGCGCCCCGGCAGTCTCGGCGTAGAAACCGTCCTTTGGAAGCGTCGCTCCCGCCACCGGCCACTGCTCTGAGGCACGGTTCACCCACACCTGCCCGCCGCCGCCTTCGCCGCCGGCGAAGACAGCGTGCTGGCGGTGGATCGAGCCCTCGAAATCGAAGGACTCGAACTCGGAGAGCGCCAAGGCGCGGGAAACTTCGCCGATGAGCCACCACGTATCGACGCAACGGAAGTTGATTTTCTTCGTGTCGAAATCGTGCAGCGGGGTGCGGCCGCCGATGACGGTGGTGCAGAGGTAGCTGTCGGAAGCGGAGGCCTTGTCGGGGTCGCCGCCGCGCGCGCTGCTGTCCGTGGCGTAGCGCCAGCCGAGGCCGCCGCCGTAGAGGACGAAAGCGCCGTGCGTCACCATGTCGTGCCACGGGACGCGCTCGGAGTCGGCGTATTCGCCGCGGTCCATCCATCCCTTCGGGGTGAGGTGGTCCGGCTGCCCGGCGTCTAGGTGGCCGATCAGCTCGTCGTGGCCGCCCTCCCCGATGGCCACCGCGCCGCCGCCGAGGATGCGCCGGTACTCGTCGATGCCCCCGGCCCACGCATCGCGCGTCTCGGCGCGGACGTGGAAGCGTCCGGCGCGGTCGTACCAGTCCCAGGCCGCCATGTTGGACCAGACGTCGAAGAAGAACGCTTCCGGCGCGATGGCGTCGCGGAGCGCCGCGGCGTTGGCGCGCAGCCAGGGCAGGCACGCTCCCGGCGCCCAGCGGTAGGACCACGCGCGCTTGCCCTTGTTGTAGCTGAAATACGCCTTCACCGGGGCGCCGTCCGCGTCGAATGCGGCGTCGTCGTAGGAGAAGCCCGTGGAATCCGGGTAGTGGTCGATGTAGTTGTCGTGCAGGGCGAAGAGCATGCCATGGCGCCTGGCGGTTTCGCGCATCCGCTCGAACGTTTCGTACGATCCCACCCAAGTCCCGGGCGGCCAAATGTCGGGGTAGCGGTAGTCGAAGGTCCAGCGCTGCCAGACATGGCGGACATAGATGGCGTTGGTGACGCCGTATCGGCCGATCATGGTAAGCGCGGCTACGACATTTGTGTTCCGGTTCGCGATGTCGCCCCACTGGTCGAAGCACATCCGCGTGGCGGCTTCGCGCCAGGCGGGGCTGCGGCGGAAGCCGGCGACGTCGCGCCAGGCGCGCGCGGCGGCGA
>JAFUXX010000437.1 GCA_017476965.1 Kiritimatiellia bacterium
CGGCGAGGGCGAGCCACGCGCCGCCTCCTCCCGCGGCCGCGCGGCGCGCGGCCCTGGCGAGCGGAACCGGGGCCTTCATGGCGTCAGGGGATTGCGGCCGCGACGGCGGGCGTCTTGTAGTAGCACAGGATCACGAGAGTCGCGGCGGCGCACGAGACGAAACCGACGACGAGGCCGACCTTGAGCCATTCGAGGAATGCGACCTTGATCGAATACTTCTTGCCGAGCATGCTGATCGCCACGAGATTCGCCGTGGATCCGATGGCCGTGATGTTGCCGCCGAAGCACGCGCCGAACAGCAGCGCCCACCACAGCGGCGACATTTCGGGCGCGTCGCCGACGATGGACTTGACGATCGGGATGAACGTCGAGACGAACACGATGTTGTCCACGAACGCAGAACCGACCGCGGTCACGGCCACGATCGCCGGCGTGAGCACGTACTTGCTCGGCGTGGCGCCATCCGGCGAAATGCGGTCCGCTATCACGTCGGTCACGCCGCAGTGTTCGAGTGCGAACGACACCGCGAAGAGCATCATGAAGAAGAGCAGCGACCACCATTCGATCGAACTCTCCACGTAGTGCCGCGCGCGGTGGCAGCGGAAGAACATCAGCAGGCCGGCGATGGCGAGCGGCGCGGCGACGAGCATCGTGTTGGCTTCGAGCCCGAGCGCGCGCTCCAGGGGGTGGTGCGAAGCGATGAACGCGAGCGCGGCGACGAGGATCGCCAGCGCGCCCTTGTACGGTATGGCCACCATCGGGCCGAGCCCGATGTGGCTGGCGCGGCGCTCGGCGAGGCGCTCGTCGAGGAGCTTGATTTCGCGGCGGTAGTAGAGGAGCAGCACCGCGGACACGCACAGCAGGCTCAGGAACATTATCGGCGTCGCGTGGACTATGAAGTCGCCGAAGGAGAGCGGCACCCCGGCGTCGCCTTCCGCGCCCGGGTTCCAGTGGTATTCGGCCTTCGTGCCGATGAGGATGCCGACCGGGTTGCCGAGCATCGTGCCCGTGGAGCCGATGTTCGTCGCCATGACGCTCATGAGCACGAACGGAGTCGGGCGCAGCTTGAGCGTGTCGCAGACCTGGAACACGAGCGCGAGGACGAACACGATCGACGTCACTTCGTCCACTATTCCCGGCATTGTGCCGGAAAGCAGCATCAGGATCGCGACGAACTTGAAGCCCGTCATCTTCTTCGCGTTGATGATCGACTGGATGATCCACGTGAAGAATCCCATGTCCTTCAGGACGCCGACGAGCGTCATCATGCCCACGAGGAGCAGGATGATGTGCAGTTCCGTGTGCTGCACGAATTCGTCGAGCGTCAGCACTTTCAGCGACAGCAGCGCCGCGATGCCGACGAACGCCACGCCGAGGCGGCGCTCTTCGAAAAGCAGCGTCGCGCAGATGATGAGCGCGAACACGGAAACGGCCGCGATCTGCCTGACCGAGAGCAGGCGCCCGGGCGAGACCGCCGTAGCGAGATCCCCGTACACGGCGGCCGGGTCGGGAGGGGCGGGGAGGAGCCAAGCGAGCAGGCCCGCCAACGCGGCGACTGCGAACATCGCCGCGATCTGGATGCGGACGACGCGTTTCGAAGGAGCGGAAGAAGACATTTTTCGGAAATTCCGTTTTGGGCGCGGCGGTCAGTCGCGGAAGACGTTGTGGAGGAAGCGCGGGAGCGTGACCATGCCGACGAGGCGCGCGCCGCGCAGCACGTAGCACCGGTCCGCGTCGAGGCGCGCCATCGCTTCGGCGACGGCGATCGCCGGGTCGTCCGCCTGGACCGCCGCGTACCCGTCGTCGGTGATGTCCGCCAGCCACGTGCTCGACTCTTTGTGCATCAGCGTCTCGAACGGCTGGAAGTCGGAAAAGCGCGACAGGTTTTCCATCCAGAGAAGGTAGTCGGGCAGGCACGTGCGCAGGAGCGCGCGCGCGGAAGCGACGCCCACGAGGTCGCCCTCCTTGTCCACCACCGGGATTTCCGAAAGCCCGGTGCGGACGATGAGGTCGATCGCGTCTTTCACGCTGTCCGTCTCGTGCAGGCGTTCCGTCACCGGCGCCATGAGGTCGCCTGCCGTCGCGGGCTCGCGCAGGTCCGCGCCGCCGCACACGAAGAACGCGGCGACCTCGGCCGCCGTGGAGAGCGAGGCGACCTTTTCCGCGGCGCCCGGCGCGTCGAGCCTGCGGGCGATCGCCGCGGCGACCTTGAGGTACGCGGCGGGTGTTTCGCGCGGCGTGAGGACGAGCACCGCGACGCGGGCCGGGCCGTCCGGCCCGCCGAATCCGAAAGCGCCCTTTTCCGGCGTCGCGACCGCGACGTACGTGCGCTCGATGCCTTCGAGCCTTGCGTGCGGCATCGCGACTCCCGGCGCGAGGAACGACGGCGCGGCCTTTTCGCGCTCCAGCACCGCCGCGACCGCCTTGGCCGGGTCTCCGATTTCGGGGTGGCCCGCCGCGAGCAGCTCCACCATGCGGGCGAACAGCCCCGGCGCGTCGGTGCCGGGCACCCGGCAAAGCACTTCTTTCTCGGAAAAAACCGGAACCGCGCACGGTTCCGCCTGTGGTTTCGTGGGCATTTTTCGGACCTTCCCCGCTTCGGATGCGGCGGAGGGTACGACTTTCGCCCCCGAAAAGCAAGCGCCGTGCCTTGGCTCAGCGCGCCGCGGCGGCGAGCTCGGCCAGACGGGCTTCGAGCCGGGCCACGCGCTCCTCCAGCCGGTGGAGGCGGCCGTCGACGGAAATCTTGCGCGCGCCGACCGCCATTTTGTCGGCGAAAAGCTTCTTGATTTCGTCGGGCGTCAGCCCGAGGTCGTCGCAGTAGTATTCGCCGCCGACGCCCTCGATTTCGAGCTGCGTCGTCTGCAGGCCGTGGCCGGCGACCGGCGCGTCCGAAACGAGCGGCACCGTCATCGCCTTGCGCTCGCCGTCCTCGCCGGCGGCGAACGTTATCCCCGGCCCGAAGTGGCACGCCAGACCGCGCAGGTAGTGCGAAATCGGCATGTCGGCGTCCGTCAGGACGACGCGTCCCGACGGCGCCCGCAGGCGGAACGCGAGGCGGCCGCCTTCGGGAGCGAGGTTGAAGCCGACGACCTTGCCGCGGTCGTCCACGAAATTCGCGGTGCCCTTGCCGCGGGTCTGGGCGTTTTCGAGGATCGTGATCATCGCTCGTCGTCTGCCTTTGCCGTCTGCCGCGAGGACAACGCCGCGGTCCGGCCGGACTTTTCGAAATGATTGGCGGAGGGGGAGGGATTCGAACCCCCGTTACCCGTAAAGGTAAACAGCATTTCCAGTGCTGCACGATCGGCCACTCTGTCACCCCTCCGCTTGAAAAGGCGCAATTGCGTCGAACGGGGGCGGATGATAGCGGAACGCCTGCCGGATTGCAAGAAAAATCCGCTTTCCGGCGGCGGCCGCCGCGTCCGCCCCCGCCGGATCAGCCGCAACAGCCGCAGTTCACGCCGTGTTTCACGCGGTCGCGCTCCTCGGCGCGCTTGGCGTCGTTGAACCGGTCGAGCGTCCCGACGAGGTATCCGGTGATGCGGCGGATGCGGTCGAACTTTTCCGTCGCCAGGTGGTACTGCAGCTCGACTTCGTCGCCGACGACTTTCACGTCGATCTGGCGCGGCATTTCGCCGAATTTTTCGACGGCGCGCTTCTTGTACGCTTCGATCTCTTCCGCGGAAAGTTCCCCTCCGGTCACGTTGACTGTGCATTCGGCCATTTTTCGGCTCTCCTTTCTTGTTGTTGTTGCAAATCCTTGTGTTTGTTGCAAATCGGTCCTTCGGCGCGCGTTCCCGCGCGCCGCCGCCCATTATCCCGGATTCCCCCGCCGATTTCAACCGTAAATTCCGCCCCCGTTCCCCGCGTAGTTTGCAGAAGTGAACGCACCTGATTCGGTGCGTTTGCTTCTGCAAACTGCGCTTGAAATTTTCCGGGCAAACGGAGTGCCGAAACAGGGTTTTCTTCGGCAATCCTTTCGGGTGGATTTCGATTCTGGAGACGTCGCATCTACGTCGCCCAGTTCATCGCCTTGTATCCGGCGACGACGGCGGCAAGGCCAAGAGCGAGACTGGACGCGACGTAGATCGCGGCCAGCGTGTCGTGGCCGGAGCGGAGGAACGCGGCATTTTCGCCCAGAAAAGTCGAAAAAGTCGTGAAGCCGCCGCAGAAGCCTGTTGCGAGCAGCAGCCTCAACCTTGGGTCGAGCCCACCGGCGCGGCCTGCGAACCCCGAAACGGCGCCAAGCAAAAAGCACCCTGCCACGTTCACGGCGAAAGTCGCCCACGGAAATCCCGCGGCGCCGCCGACCGGCAGCGCCTTTGCAACGAGAAACCGCGCGGCACCGCCGACGAAACTGCCGCAGCCGACCAAAAGAATCTCCAAAAGCGTTTTCATGCCGTCAATTGTATCGGCACCAGCCCCTCCCCGCAAGGCGCGAAACCGGAACGCGCGCCGCGGAACCGCGGCGCGTTTTCACGCAAGGCCCAAGGAACGAGCTGATGCCATTCTTGGGCTGATTTCAAGTTGAATCTGAAATTAGCCGGAATTGCCTTTCTGCCGGGTGTTTGCAAGCCGGGAAGAGGCGGGTTCATCAATTTCGAGAAAAAGAGCGCTGGTTCATGTTGGCCACAAGCGCTTGCAACGCTCAAAGAGAAACCGGTTTCTGGACCAAAGTTGCGGAATTAAGTCTAATTCGAGAAGTTTTGCTTGAATCGCCAGCGCTTTTACATGACCTCTGATAGATGGATCTGGCCAGAGCGGGGACAATTTGTCCCGGAAAAGCCGGAAAACCGTCAAAACAAGCTCACGCGGGTGAGCTTATCCGTGCAAAAATGTCAAAATAAGAAAAAAACCGGAAATCTGTTGCTTGTTTTTACATGCGCGGGTTTTCGGGAGAAATGACTCACGCGCCGCGTTCGCGGCGGCCGGCGGGCATCGGTCCGGCGTCCGTCCGGCGCCGGACGCTCCCCTTTTCGTGCGTATCCTTCGAAATTGTGCGTTCTTGTTTTTTCATTGCGTATGTGCGAGGATTCTACCCGTCCGCCGCACAAAAGGCAACGCCTCTTTCCGCGGGGAGGAAACCCGCGACACCACGATCCAGCAAGAATCCACACACCATGAAAAAAGACCTCAAGAACGTCCAGCCCGTGTTCCCGATGCCCGTGCTCGTCGTCTCCGCATACGACGCCAAGGGGACGGTCCAGACGATGAACGCCGCCTGGGGGCAGATCTGCGACTACGACAAGATCGCGCTCTTTCTCGCCGAAGACCATGCCACCACGAAGGCGATCCTCGAAACCAAGGCGTTCAGCGTCGCGCTCGCCGATCGCGCGCACATGGCCGAGGCGGATTACGTCGGCATCGTTTCCGGCAACAAGGTCGCGGACAAGTTCGCGCGCTCCGGCCTGACCGCCACCAAAAGCGCCCGCGTGAACGCGCCCGTCATCGACCAGCTGCCCGTCACGATGGAATGCGAGCTCGCGGAGGTCGTGCAGACCAAGACCCTCTACGCCATCGTCGGCACCATCGTGAACACGCTCGCGGACGAATCCGTCCTCGCCGAGAACGGCAAGGTCGATCCGGCCAAACTCGACGTCATCGCCTTCGACCAGTTCCAGCACGGCTACTACGCCATGGGCGACAAGGTCGGACAGGCCTGGAACGCCGGATCAGCCCTCGCCAAGGCCGCGCTCGGCAAGTGACGCCCGGTAGAGGCGGCGTCAAACAGCCCAGTCGGGGCGGCGGTCGATGTCGAGCGGGCGCAGGCCGCCGGCGAGTTTCCAGACGCAGAAGTCGAGGAAGCGGGACCAGTCGTCCGCCCCGTAGCGGTGGGGTCCTTCGCGGAAGGCTATCGCAAGGGAGTCTTCCGCGCCCAGCAGACGCCACGCGGCGCGGCAGGCCTTGTGGACCTCCCACGCGCCGAGCGGGTTGGACCAGAGGTCGCCGAGTCCGATGTTCACGCGCAGCGCGCGGGGCGCGATCAGCGAGCAGAGGAAGTGCTGGTCGAAGGGGAGGTCGTCCGGGCGGGGACCCCATGACGCCAGATCCGGGCCGAACCACTGCCCCCAATCGCGCGAGATCGATTCCAGTTTTTCGCCGCCGTCGCCGACGACGCGCGAGGCGGAGCATCCGCCGCACCCGCTCTGGTTGTCGCCGCACAGCGCGATGCGTTCGTCCGTGGCGGCGGCGAGGAGCGCGGTTTTGCCGCCGCGCGAATGTCCGGTGACCGCAATGCGCGCCGGATCGATTTCCGGGATCTGCAGCAGCGCGTCGACCGCCCTGTGGCAACCCCACGCCCACGCGGCGATGGCGCCGTAGCGGCCGGGAAAAAGCGGATAGATTCCGCGCGCGCGTTGCGACGGGTCGGAGTCGTCGCGCGGCCCGAAAATGTCGGGAGCGAGTTCGCAGCGGTTGAACGCGGCAACCGCGAGCCCGCGGTCCAGCGCCTCGTTGACCATGTCGGTTGTCATCCACCACCAGCAGTCGTCCCCGCAGAGCACGACAGGGACGCGCGGCTTGTTTTTCTCCGCAGGCGGGAGAAAGACTTTCATGCCGAAGGAAAACGGGACGCTTCCGCCTTCGACGTGGACTTTGCCGGAAACGTACCTGACGCCCGGCTTGGCGACGCGCGGATCCCAGGACGTCGAGATGCATTCCCAGCGCGTGGCGGAAGGGGCGGGAGGCATTCCGCCGAATTCGAGCGCGACGACGGCGTCCGCGATTTCGCGGCGGCGGCGCGTCCAGTCGGCTGGAGCGGCGACGGGGGCGCCGTCGGCGAAAGTCAAAAGGTCCGGAGCTAGCATGGCAGGCGTTTCCGCATGGTTGTTTCCCGGCGCGAATCCTACCACGCCCGTCCGCGGTTGTCACGCCGTTCGCGCTTCGCGGCCGCCGGATGCGGTTCCAATGGCGCGGAAAACATGGTATGATTCGGGCCGTGCGCGCGGAGGGGCCGGGTTGCGTCCGGAATGCCGTTCCGCGGCGCGAAGACTCCCAGTCACATGAAAAACCCTTCGATTGTTTTCGTAGCGCCGCGCGTCGCCCGCGTGGTGGACGTCCCCTTCGCCGAACCTGGCCCGGGCGAGGTGCTCGTGCGCACGGCGCGCTCGTGCGTTTCCAGCGGCACCGAGCGCGCCAATCTCGTCGGCGATCCGATGATCGGCACAAACGTGAAAGACGGCGCCGAAGCCGTTTTTCCGCGGCACCTCGGCTATGCGCTTTCGGGCGTCGTGGAGAGGACGGGGGAGGGCGTTTCTTCGGTGAAGCCGGGCGACAGGGTGGCGGCGAGCTGGACGAAGCATTCGCTCTTCAACGTCGTTCCGGAAGGCCGCGTCTACAAGCTGCCCGATTGCGTGGATTTCGAGGCGGGCGCCGTGGCCCACGTCGCCACGTTTCCCATGGCCGCGCTGCGCAAATGCCGGCTGGAGTTCGGCGAAAGCGCGCTCGTGATGGGGCAGGGGCTGCTGGGGCAGCTCGCGGTCGTGCTCGCGCGCGCAGCGGGCGCGGTGCCGGTCCTGGCGGCCGACCCCGCGGCCGACA
>JAFUXX010000438.1 GCA_017476965.1 Kiritimatiellia bacterium
AGGACTCCGCTTCCGGTTTTTCTTTCGAGATTCCGTGGCTCGCTCCGCCGCGCGGCGGCGAGGACCCCGCGCCGCTGCTGCGGCTGTGGGAGTCGGCCGAAACGGAACCCGCGGAAAAGAACGGCCTCTTCCGCGACGTCGCGCCGTTTCTGCCGGACTCCGCGCGGCGCCGGCTTTCAACGGTTTCGCTGCGCAAGGCGTTCGTCCACGGCGATTTCGCGCCGTGGAACTGGCGGCGCGGCGGCGACGGCGCTCTCGCGTGCGTGGACTGGGAATGGGCGCGGGACGACGGTTTCGCCGGGTTCGACATGGCATACTGCGTCGTCCAGCGTCTCGTGCTCGTGCGCAAGACTCCGCCGGAGCGGCTCCGCGACGCGTTCGCCGCGGCGGCGGCCGCCCTGCCCGGACCGCAGCGGGAAATTTTGTCCGGATCGGGGCTCGCCGCCGGCGACCTGCTCGACCTCGTGCTCGCGTACAGGAAAATGAAAAACATGGAGGAACCCGCGGCGGGACGCCCGCGCCGCCGCCCGGCGTTCGTCGCGTTCGAAGGGGCGGACGGCGTGGGCAAGAGCACGGTGATGCGCCTGCTCGTGCCGGAGCTCGCGAAACGCGGCGGCTTCCGCGGATACGCGTTTTTCCACTGGAAACCGGTCGCCGGCGGGATGTCGTTCGACTCCGTCCCCGGCGACGACCCGCACGATCCGCGCGCCAAGTCGCCACGCTCCGCCGCGGCGAGCCTGGCGTATCTCGCGTACCACTGGCTGGGCTTCGTCGCCGGCTACTTCCGTCACGTGCGGCCCGCGCTCAAGGCAGGCAGGCTCGTCGTGGCGGACCGCTACGCGTACGACGTGCTGCTCGACCCGGCGCGGTTCCGCCTCCGGGTCCCGCGCGCGTTGCTGCGCGCCTTCGTGCGCGCCGTGCCAAAGCCGGACGCGGCCATACTCCTGCACGCGCCCGCCGCCACGATCCGCGCGCGCAAGCCGGAACTTTCCGAAAGCGAAATCGAAGCGTACCAGGGCGCGCTGCTCGGGTGCGACCTGGTGAAGGGCAAAGTGCCGGCGGAGGCGTCGGTCCCGCCGGAAAGCATCGTCGCCGGGATTCTCGAAAATCCCCTTTTCGGCTGAGCGCCGCGACGACTCATTCCGGCAGGACGTTGGCGGCGTCGTTCCGGAGCGGATAGTCCGTCTTTACGGCGAAGGTCCAGTCGACGGGGCGGCCCTCGACACCGAAGAAGCCTGCCGGAACGATGCGGCAGCGGTAGCGGCGGCCCGGCGCGAGCGAGTGCGGCGGGGCGCGGAACACGATGCGGGTGGCGCGGCGATCCGGCGCGCGATAGAAGTCGGAAACGTGGAAGTGCACGGTGGCGCGGCCGGTTTCGGCGTCGGCCAGTTCGATGCGGTAGCCGAGCGGAGGGCCGGCCGCGGGGCCGGCCGGTGCAAAATCCGCCGACGCGGCCGAGAACATGAGATAGACGAAACCGTAGTCGTACCAGAGCGTCGGCTCCGGGTCCGGCGGGAACTGCGGGGCTTTTTCCGCGGCGCGGCGCACGTCGAAACGGTACGGCGCGCAAGCGGGGTCGTGCGGCCACGGGATCGTCCAAGGCGCATCCGGCTCGATTTCGGCGCGCTCGCGCACGTCGAACCGGTGCGCGACGATGCGGTCGGCGAATACGTCGAGGCATAGGCAACCTACGGATTCGTGGCCGTATGGCAGCAAGCACGAAATCTGGTTGGCGGCGGGAGGTTCGAGGCCGAGCGAGCCATAGCACAGCGTTCCGGTTTCGACGGCCGTGAATCCGCCCTGCCAGATCGAACGCGGGTCGCGAAGCGAGCCGTGCGTGTGGCCGGAGAGGCCGACCACTTGGGGAAAGCGGTCGAAGAGGCGGCGCAACGCGCCGCTTTTGGTTTCCTGCCGCGAGTCGTTCACGGTGCCGAGCGGGTGGTAGTGCGTGACGGCGAAAACCGGCTTCGAGGGATCGCGGGAGACGGCTTCGGAGAGCGCTTCCCCGAATTCGGCGATTTCGCCCTCAGTGTAGCCTTCCGGGCGCGACAGGTGCAACGCGACGAACTCGTAGCCGCGCACGGTGCGGCGCACGACGCGCGCGTCCGGATCGCAGCCGAAGGCGGCGTTGAAGTCGCGGCGGATGGCGTCCGGCGTCCGTGCGGCCTTCAGGTCGTCGCGGATGAAGCAAAGCTCGTGGTTGCCGATGCAGGCGACGTGCGGGAGGGCGCCGAGGCGGGAGTCGCAGCGTTCTTTGCAGTAGCGCACGGCGTCGGCGTCGTTTCCGGTGTCGTTCACGTCTCCGCCGTTCACGACGACATCGGGTCGCAGCGGCGCGAGCATGTCCAGCGCGCGCTCCAGATTGCGCATTCCGGCGTCCTCGGGATACGGGTAGCCCTGGATGTCGGAGAGCGCGGCAATGCGGAGGAGGGGGCGGTGCATCATGGATTTGCGCCGCCAAGGGCTAGAGGGAGGATTTCGACGTTGTCGAAGTGGCAGATTTGACCCCGGGTTTGCCGGGCGCCGAGAATGAGGCCGCAGCCGACTGCGCTTTCCGGGAAGCGCACGACCGCCTCGGCGTGGCGCCAGCCGGCGGCGTCCGGCGGACCGAAGCGCAGGACGACGGACGCGAGGCGGGTCCAGTCCCATTTGTCCGGCGTCCGCCGCCATGCAAAGCGGGCGCAGCCGCCTTCGCCGTGCATGGAGACGCGCACGAGCAGCCTGTCTCCGGCAACGAGGGGCTTGTCGAGGATGCAGGAGTAGGCGCCGTCTTCGCAGCCTTCTGCGGCGAGCGAAGAGGAGTCGCCCTCGCCGAAGGTTTCGTCCAGCCACAGCCGGCCCTTGCGCGACTTGTCGTGCTGCCATGGGTCGAAGGCGGAGAGGGGGATCGCCGCCGTTTCCGGCGGCGCGCAGGACATCTTTTGCGCGGCAAAAGCCTCCGGATCCTTCACGGCGAGAATGGCCTCCGCGAGGCCGGGCAGAGCTTCGCGCCACGGGCGCGGCGAAATGCCGCGCCCGGGATCGGGGCCGTCGGCGCCCCAGTCGGCCCAGCAGTTTTTTTCGCCCCAGAACCAGATGTAGCCGTCTCCGGCGTCGGCGGCCTGCGAGATTTTGCGTTCGACGTGGCGCGCGGCGGGGACGTCCGGCTTTTCGCCGTTCCACCAGTGGCGGCCTTCCGGATCGGTGTACATGTCGAGGTACGTGCCGAAGGCCGCTCCGACTTGCGCGGCGTATTTTTCGCGGTTTTCGGGGGAGAGCAGGGCGGGAAGGCGGCGGTGTATCGCGTTTGCGGCGCGGTAGTAGTCGCCGCGGCCGGAGTCGAACCAGTAGGAGAACTCGTCGCCGTCGAGCAGGCGCGCCGCCGGCGGAAGGACGTCGAGGATCCCGTCGACGAACGCCGGCCAGAGGTCTCCCGTTTCGCGGGCGTCGGCGGCAAGGTCTCCTTCGCCGAAACTGCGCTGGTCGAGGGAAAGAAACCAGAACGAGAGGACGGTGATGTCCGGAAATTCCGAGAACACGCCGGAAAAGACCTCGCGGCCGCGCCTGCGGGCGAGCTCCGCCAACGTTTCGAACGGCGGTTCGTCCGGGCGGCGGCGGAACTGCGCCGAGCGGGGGTAGTCCTCGGGATCCATCGAAATGCCGCGGAAACCGCCTTCGCGCGCGAACCACGCGGCGAGGGCCATGTTGGAGGCGACACGCGCCCAGGAAGCGTCGTCGTCCCACGCAATGCGCGCGCGCGGGGCGCGGAAGGTCCCGATGAACGATTCCCGCATCGAACGGTGCGCGGTGAGTTCGCGGGCGACGGGCACGAGCGGCTCCAGCGTTTCGCGGAGCCACGTCCCGTGCATCGTGTTGTGGGTGCTCAGCGTCGTGCCGTCGGCCTGCGGCTCGTTGAGGTAGACCCCGATGCCGTCGATGGGCGCGCGGTCGAGCGAATCGACGACGGCCGGCAGGTCGCGGACCGACTTGCGCGAAAACTCCCAACCGAAGGCGACGGCCTTCGGCGGCGCCGCCGCAGGCGCGGCGACGGCAAAACCCGCAATGAGCGAGAATGCAGAAAGGCTCACGCAGAGCCTCAGAGGCGCAGAGACGCCTGAATGCGTTGTGCGCGAATGATTCAAAGTCCGTGATTCAGGTTTCATGCGATTCGTGTTTTCCATGATTGAAAAAATTCTTTGCGCCTCTGCGTCTCTGCGTCGAAAAAAAAACGTTCTTTCCGTTCTTTGCGGCTAAAATTCCGTGATTGCCCCGCGCTCTTCGAGGGAGCGGCGGATCGCGGCGAAATCGAGGCGCTGCGCGGGCGTGCCGGAGCGCGCGGCGG
>JAFUXX010000439.1 GCA_017476965.1 Kiritimatiellia bacterium
CACGCCCGGCACCGCCGCAATCACGGAGCCGATGGCCGGGACGAAGTTGAGCACGAACGCCGTCACGCCGAGCAGCACCGGCGAGCCCACGCCCAGGAGCCGCAGTCCCGCGTAGACGAGCGCGCCAGTCGCCGCGGAAACCATGGTCTTGATGCCCATGTAGCGGCGCACGTCGGCCGCGAACTTGGTGAGCAGGCGGATCCGCTCCGGAGTCATCCACGGCGCGGTGCGCATGGCGTGCGGCAGGCGCGGCAGCTCGGCGAGCATGAACGCGACGATGACCAGCACGACCACGCCGTTTTCGACGAGCTTTCCGGCGACGGCGAGCGAACTCTTCGCGAGGTTGGAAATCCACGCCGAGTCGGAGGAGAAAATCCCCACGAGGTACCCGCGCGGCACCGGGAAATCGTTGCGCGCGAGCCATCTTTCGGCGTCGCGCGCGGCGTCCAGCATCTGCCCGTGGTAGTGCGGCAGGTTGCGGGAGAAGTCGGCGAGAGCCGGCGGCAGGACGTACACGAGCGCCCACGCGCACACTCCGGCCATGGCGAGGATTATGGACGCCACGGCGAGCCACGAGGGCAGGCGCAGGCGCCGCAGCGCGTAGTAGAGCGGCGAGAGGACGATCGTCGCGAACGCGATGACCAGCACCTGCGTGAGGAGCGGCGCCGCGGCGCGCATGCCGCCTATCACCACCACGAGGGCGGCGAGAGCCACCAGCGGGCGGGCGAGGCCGTCCGGCGCCATCTGCCCCTTGTGGGGCCCGTGCATTCCGTCTTTTTCCATCGCTCCGTCCTTTCCCGCGGTCCAGGCCGCGGCCTCAGCCGACGAATTCCCGCGCGTTGCGGAAGAGTTTCATCCACGGGCCCGACTCGCCGTCGCAGAAGCCGGCCGGGCGGTACGAGAGCTGCACGGAGCGGAAGCAGCGCTCCGGGTGCGGCATCATGATCGTGGCGCGGCCGTCGAGCGTCGTGAAGCCGGTGAGTCCGCCTTCGCTTCCGTTCGGGTTGTACGGGTAGCGCTCGGTGGCGTTGCCTTCGCCGTCCACGTAGCGCAGCGCGGCGCGGTTGGAGGCGAGCACCCTGTCGCGCGCCTCGGCCGTTTCGAAACGGGCGAACCCTTCGCCGTGGGCAACGGCTATCGGCAGGCGCGAGCCTTCCATGCCGCGCAGCAGGACCGACGGCGACTTCATGACTTCGAGCGTGGAGTAGCGCGCCTCGAACTGCATCGAGCGGTTGTGGAGGAACCGCGGCCAGTCCTTGGCGCCGGGGATGATGTCGCGCAGCTGCGAAACCATCTGGCAGCCGTTGCACACGCCGAGCGTGAACGTGTCGGGCCGCGCGAAGTACTCTTCGAACATGTCGCGCAGCTTCGAGTTGAAGAGAATGGTCTTGGCCCAGCCGGAACCGGCGCCGAGCACGTCGCCGTAGCTGAAGCCGCCGCACGCGACGAGCCCCTTGAAGCCCGAGAGGTTGGCGCGGCCGGCGAGCAGGTCGGTCACGTGGACGTCCACCGCCTCGAAGCCCGCGGCGTCGAACGCCGCCGCCATTTCGACGTGGCCGTTCACGCCTTCTTCGCGCAGTATCGCCGCGCGCGGGCGGATCGACGGATCCGCGACGTGCGGCGCTTCCTCCGGGTCGAAGGAGAGCTTGAAGCGCATCGGGACGGGGCTTTCCTCGCAGGCGTTTTCGCGCTCCTGCCGCGCGCAGTCCGGGTTGTCGCGCAGTTCGCGCATGCGCACCGAGCCTTCGCTCCAC
This sequence comes from Kiritimatiellia bacterium, assembly GCA_017476965.1. Classification (GTDB taxonomy): domain Bacteria; phylum Verrucomicrobiota; class Kiritimatiellia; order RFP12; family UBA3636; genus UBA3636. The sequence continues at coordinate 1,755 of JAFUXX010000439.1, forward strand.
ACCGCGCGCAGGCGGCAGAGCGGGGCGTCGAGTTTGAGCGTGGACCCGAAGCGCACCGAGAGGAAGCGGCTCTTCTGGTCGGCCGTGCCGATGCGGGAGACCGAAAGCCCCTGCTCGGAGAAGGCAGAAAGCACGGCCGATTCGTCGCTGCCCGCGACTTGGAGCACCATGCCGGGCTCTTCGGCGAAGAGCGCGGCGAGCGTTTCGTTCTGCGTGCCCGCGGAGGGGAGGCGCAGGTCGACGCCGACTCCGCCTGAGAACGCCATTTCCGCAACCGCGGTCGCGAGGCCGCCGTCGGAGCGGTCGTGCGCCGCGAGAATCTTCCCCTCGCGCAGGAGGCGCTGGAAGACGGGCCAGAAGGCGACGAGGCGCGCGGGGTCGTCGAAGTCCGGCACGTCGCCGCCCGTCATGCCCCAGCACTGGGAGAGAATCGAACCGCCGAGGCGGTGCTTGCCGGCCGCAAAATCGACGAGCAGGAGCGCGGAACCGGGAACCGGCTTGAGGTCCGGCGTCACGCCGATCCTGACGTCCGGCACCGGACCGAACGCCGAAACGACGAGCGAAACGGGCGAGAGCTGGCGGTGCTCGGCGCCGGAGGCGTCCGTCCAGACGGTGGACATCGAGCAGGAGTCCTTGCCGACGGGAATCGAGAGCGACGCGGCGGGGCAGAATTCCATCGCCACGGCGCGCACGGTGTCGAACAGCTCCGCGTCCTGGCCCGGACGTCCGCACGCGGCCATCCAGTTGGCCGAGAGTTTCACCGAGCCGAGGTCGGGCACGCCCGCGGAAGCGAGGTTGAGAACCGCTTCGGCGACGGCGAGGCGGCCGGACGCCGGACCGTCGGTGACCGCGACGGGCGCGCGCTCGCCGCAGGCCATCGCCGCGCCGTCCCAGCCGCGGTAGCCCGAGGTGACGACGGCGTTGTCCGCTACCGGGAGCTGGAACGGGCCGCACATCTGGTCGCGGTGGACCGTTCCCGTGACGGTGCGGTCGGCAATCGAAATGAGGAACGTCTTGTCGCCGACCGTTGGATGCGCGAGCACGCGGTAGAGCGCGTCGAGCGCGTCCGGGGCGACGGGCACGGGCGGGGCCGGAGGCTCGGGAGATTCGGGAGATTCCGGAGGTTCCTGAGATTCCGGAGGCTCGGGAGGTTCCGGAGATTCCGGAGATTCCGGAGGTTCCGGAGGTTCCGGAGGCTCCGGAGATTCCGGAGGTTCCGGAGATTCCTGGACGGGCGCGGTGCGGCGCGCTTGCAGCGCTTCGAATTCCGCGAGAAGAGGATCGGACGGTTCTTCCTTTTCGGGCACAGCCGTCTCCGCGGGCTGGTCGGCCGCCGCGGCGTCGGCGACGGGTTCGGGCGCGGGTTTGGGCGCGAAGCCCGGGGGAAGCGTGCGGCCGGCCGGGGAAGCGAATTCCACGGGCGGGAGGACGACCGGCTCGTGCACGGCGTCGCGGTGCATGCGTGGCGGCTTGCCGAGCAGCACGCCGATGTCCATGTCGATCGGCTTGTCGCCGAAAGCGGAGTCCTCAAGCACGAGGCGGCCGTCGCCCGTGGCGACGCCGACGAACGCGACGGGGCAGCGCTCGCGCTCGCAGAGCTTTTCGAACATGGCGCGCGACTCGGGGCGGATCGCGAGGACGTACCGCTCCTGCGCTTCGCAGCACCAGATTTCCATCGGCGTCATCGACGGCTCTTCGTTGTGGACCGCGCGCAGGTCGAAGTGGCCGCCGGTCTTTTCGACGAGTTCCGGGCAGCCGTTCGAGAGGCCGCCGGCGCCGAGGTCGTGGATCGAAAGGATCGGGTTCTTTTCGGGGCCGAGCGCGACGCACTCTTCGATCACCTCCTGGCAGCGGCGCTGCATTTCGGCGTTGCCGCGCTGGACGGAATCGAAGTCGAGCTCCGCGTCGTTGGAGCCGAGGACGAGCGAAGAAGCGGCGCCGCCGCCGAGGCCGATGCGCATGGCCGGGCCGCCGATCTGCACGATGAGCGAGCCGACGGGGATGTCCTGCTTCTCGATCATCGAGCGGCGGATGTTGCCCATGCCGCCCGCGAGCATGATCGGCTTGTCGTAGCCCCACGAGCGGCCGCCGGCTTCTGCTTCGAACGCGCGGAAGAAGCCGCAGAGCTGCGGACGGCCGAACTCGTTGCCGAACGACGCGCCGCCGATCGGGCCGTCGAGCATGATCTGGAGCGGCGTGGCGAGGCGCGGATTCGCTTCGACCGGTTGTTCCCACGGCAGAAGGTAGCCCGGGATGCGCAGGTTGGAAACCATGAACCCGCAGATGCCGCACTTGGTCCGGGAGCCGGAGCCCGTCGCCGCCTCGTCGCGGATTTCGCCGCCGACGCCCGTCGCGGCGCCCGGGAACGGCGAAATCGCGGTCGGGTGGTTGTGCGTCTCGACCTTCATGAGGATGTCCACCATGTCGGTTTCGTGGCGCCAGACGCGCGTTTCGGGATCGCGCACGAACGCGTCGGTCTCGAAGCCTTCGATCACGCCCGAGTTGTCCGCGTACGCGACGAGCGTGCCTTGCGGGTGCACGGCGTGGGTGTGGCGGATCATCTTGAAGAGCGAGAGCTCCTCGGGCGTGCCGTCGAGCGTCCACGACGCGTTGAAAATCTTGTGGCGGCAGTGTTCGGAGTTGACCTGGCCGAACATCACGATCTCGGTGTCCGTCGGGTTCTTGCCCGCCTTGGCGAAGCAGTCGGCGAGGTAGTCGATTTCGTCCGGCGCGAGCGCGAGGCCCATTTCGACGTTGGCCTTTTCGATCGCGGCGCGGCCTTCGGCGAGCACGTCGTACGTGCGCCCGGGTTTCGGCGCGCCGGTCGCGAAGATGTCGGAAAGGTCGTCGTACACGCCCTCGGTCATGCGGTCGTGGAGCGCGGGAAACGCCGGGGCGAGGACTGCGGGGGGCAGCGGGCGGCCGGCCTTCGAGGCGCGGAACGCGATCGCGCGCTCGACGCGGCGCACGTACTTGCCGAGCCCGCAGGAGCGGAAGATGTCGCTCGCCTTGGAGCTCCACGGCGAAATCGTCCCCTTGCGCGGCGACACGAACACGACGCCCTTTTCGCGGGGCTGCGCGCGGCCGATCGCGCCGAGGAGTTCGGAAGCGCGGACTATGGCTTCGTCTGGCAGCTCTATCGGCGCGTCGAGAAGGTACGTCCAGTCGGCGGCGAGGTCGACCGCCGGGTCGCCGAGCGCCTCCCGCACCGCGTCGCGGAGCGCTGAAAGACGGAATTCCGGGAAGGCTTGGGTGCCGAGTAGCGTGAGCATTGTCGTTCGGAGCGTGGAAAATGCGGTGGAATGGCCCCGGAAGGGCCGGAAAGGGAGGCGAGGCGGCGCACCGCCCCGCGCGTGCGCCAATCATACCACACTCGGCCAGACAATGCACTTGCCGCCCGCGGCGGCGGATCAGACGCCGAGGGCGCGGGCGAGGCGGAGGAATTCGGAGACGCTCCAGGCCTGGGCGTCGCAGCCGCGGCCGGCGTGGGGGGCGTCGCCGTCGAAGATTTCGGGGAGATGTCCGATGCAGCCGCTTTCGAGGAGCGGCACCGCGGTGGCGAGCAGCGAGGCGGCCGCGGGGCGGGCGGATTCGCCGTACACCGCAAGCAGCGCTTCGGCGTACGACGGGAACGGCCACGGCCACGCCGTGCCGTTGTGGTATGCCGGCTTGCGGCGGGTGTCTTCGTCCCCTTCGTAGCGGCCCCAGTACGGGCGCGCCGGGTCGTTGAGCAGCCCGTCCTTGCCCCATATCGGCAGCTCGTACGAGACCCGGCCCGGCGCGAGCGTGCGGATCGCGCCCGGAACGAGCAGCCGCGCGGAACTTTCCACCACGCCGCGCGCGGCGGCGGAGTCATGCGGCACGGCGCCGAGCGTGACCGCGAAAAGCTGGTTGCAGCGCAGGTGGTCGTCCGCCGCCGCTTCCGCGGCCGGACGGAACCCGCCGGGCGCGTGCAGGCAGTCGGAGAGAAAATCGCGGTCCGGCCGCCGGAAGAGGCGCGCGAAAGATTCCGCCGCCTTTGCGCGCAGCTTTTTCCACGGTCCGGACTTGTCGATCGCCGCGGCGAGGGAGAGGGCGCGCAGCCACAGCGCCTGGATTTCCACCGGATAGCCCTCGCGCGGCGTTCCGGCGGGGTAGTTGGTGTCCATCCACGTGAAGTGCGGCGGGGAGAAAACGAGGCCGGACTCCGCATCGACCTTGATGCCGTTCGGCGTCCCTTCCAGGTAGCCGCGGCATATCGACAGCACCACTTCGCCGACAGTGCGGTCCGACGGCGCGCACTTCGCGCCGAGCGTCTTGCGGCGGCCCGCTTTTTTGCACAGGTCGCCGACGACGACGCAGTACCACAGCGGCGCGTCGGAAGTGTCGCGGTTGGAGGCGTCCGCTCCGTGGATCATGTTCGGGAGCGTGCCGCGGTCTTCGAACGCCCCGAAGCGCCGCAACACCGCGAGCGTTTCGGCGTCCATGCCGTCGGCGAGCGCGCCGCGCAGCGCGATGAACGTGTCGCGTCCCCAGTCGAGGAACCACGGGTAGCCGGCGATGACGGTCGGCGCGCCGTCGCGGCGGGCGACGAACGCCCGGAACGCCGCCGAAAGCGCGTCGCCGAGCGCCCCGCCGGACGGACG
>JAFUXX010000054.1 GCA_017476965.1 Kiritimatiellia bacterium
ACGACGAAGCCACCGGCGGCGACAACATCCAGATTCTCGACGATGGCGGCGCGACGCTCGCGACGTATTACTGGAACCCGGCAGATTGGTTCGGGGGCGAAAAATCCGGCTGGGTCGACGACGAAACCGGAGATCTGGCCGCGGTAACCCTTCAGAACGGTCTTGGAATTCTTATTGATTCCGCAGACGAAACAACCGTAACCGTCTCTGGAGAGGTGTCCGAAACTGATGCGGTGATTGAATCTGTCGCAGGGTTCAATTTTCTTGGAAACTCGTCGCCAAAGGCCATCAACATCCAAGACATCCAGATTGCCGTCGCCGACGACGAAGCCACCGGCGGCGACAACATCCAGATTCTCGACGATGGCGGCGCGACGCTCGCGACGTATTACTGGAACCCGGCAGATTGGTTCGGGGGCGAAAAATCCGGCTGGGTCGACGATGAAACCGGAGACCTGGCTGATGTGGAACTTGCTCCTGGCCAAGGCATACTTCTTGATGCCTCCGACGCGGGCATCTTGATTACTGTTCCGTCGGCCATTGCTCCTGATGCCGCAGAATAAGCCCCGCTTTTCAATCAGAGCAGTCCGTTCTGAAACCTCAAAACTCCCAAAATCCGAAAGTCAAATGAAGAAGATTCTTTCCGCCTTTGCAGTTGCCGCTGTCACGGCGACGGTTCAAGCGGCTTCGCTTAACTGGGCAATTGCGACTGTGTATGAACCAGGTACAGACACGTTGGCCAATGGGTATTCTGCATACCTTTTCATCACAGAGCAGGCAAACGATTACGGCGCCAAAGTCACGACCGTTGACGAAATTGAGTCGCTGATTCAGAGCAAAGGAAGTCTGTCAGACTACATAGCAGCCCAAGTTGCCATTTCAAATGGGCGTCAGGCTGTTTCTGCCACTGGTTACAACGGCAACAACTTCGCCAATGGAGACAGTCTGTCGGGGTTTGCCGTAATCTTCAACGCTACTGACTATTCCGAGGCAACTGGATACTTTGTCACCGCTGAAAAGTCTGCATCTTGGACTTCCGGCACTGGTGCGAAGAGTCTTGCGTTCGGCGCTCAGACTGCGACGAAGAACGCAACCGCTTGGACCGCCGTTCCGGAGCCCGCTACCGCGGCGCTGGCCCTGCTCGGCCTCGGTCTCATGATCAAGCGCCGCAAGGCGTAAAAGAAAAGCGAACGTCGGTGGCATGATGCCGCCGGTTCGACAAAGCGCGCCCGTGCCGATTGGCACGGGCGCGTTGTTGTACGGCAGGGGGGGCCAAACGTTTACGGCAAGTAGAAACTGGGCTTTGGAATTTTTGCCGTCTACTAGTGAAGCGGGGGGGCAACCCATCGCGGCGCCCGCGGGAGCGCGTCACTCTGCAAACCATTCGTGCGCCGGGACGATGCGGATGCGCCGCCCGTCTTCGCACGCAAAGTCGCTTTGCCGCAATGTCACTATCGTTCCTTCGTCCAGCCCCAGTTGCCTCATGGCGCCCAGAAGACCCCTGAATTCGCGTCCGCGGTTTTCGTCGCCCAGTTCGAGGCAGACCTGCAATGCCTGGAACTTCCCGGAAGCGTCCGACCAGACGAAATCGCATTCCGACATGTCGTCGGCCCAGTAGTTCAGCCGCCCGCTTTTGCGCTTGATTTCACGCCATACAGCCGTTTCTAGGGCGCGTCCGGCGTCGCGCGTCCGGGATGACGCCGCCACGCGCGGCAAAGCCGTGTCGACCGCGTAGACTTTTTTCGGAGCCAGCGCCCGCGATTTCGCCGAATCGGAAAAACGTTCGAGCCTTTCGACCAAGTACGTTTTTTCGAAGTGGTCGAACCATGCAAGGACGGTCGATGGCGATTTGACTCCGAGAGCGCCGGCGAGTTTGCTGGGCGTCACCCGGTTGCCGGAATTGGCGAGGAGGAACGCCGCGAGAGTTTCAAGCGGCCTTACGTCCCTTGTTCCATGGCGGACCGCGATGTCGCGGTTCACAATGTCGCGGACGAGCTGCCGGAGGACTTCCGGTTCGTCCGTTTCGAGATACGCCGGGAAGCCGCCCCTCTCCAAGTACGACAGCACGCTTTCCGGCGACGGCTCCATGCCCGTAAAACGCAAAAATTCCCGATATGAAAACGGCCCGAGTTCAAGATCGAGGTGCCGGCCCGTCAGATGCGTCCCGAGTTCGGAGCTGAGCATCGAGGCGTTAGAGCCCGTCACTAGAACGCGATACCCTTGGTCGAGCTTCAATTTGACGTACCGTTCCCACCCGTCGACGAGCTGGATTTCGTCGAAAACCAGGTTGGCCGGACGGCGTGAGTCGACAATCCTGTCCAACACCGCGAAATCGTCCGCCGTGAACGCGGTCATCCGGAGGTCGTCAAACAGAAGAGAAAGCGTCTTTTCGCCTTGCCCGGCTGCCCATTGCCGCAGAAGCGTGCTTTTGCCGCAGCGCCGGACGCCCGTCACGATCAATGCAAAGTCCGGCACCGTCCGGATGCGCGCCAGATCGTCTCTTGCGAGCGTCTTTTTGCGCGTCGATTCAGCGGTCTGGTCCTCTATGATCCTTTCAAGTTCGGATTCCAGCATGGCAGAAAACCTCTCGTTCCAGCAGTTGAAACGAGGCAAGCATACCGATATTTCGACATTGGTGCAATAAATATTTCGATTCCATCAAAATATTGTCTCAAGCAATCCGTCGCCTCCCCGAAATTGGGGCAGCACTTCACAGAAACCGCCCAGAAAGGAGGAAGACTGTACGGCGCGGCATTCCGCCGTGCTGAAAATCCGCGAAATTGCACCCGAGTACAACACCGCGCCCGTGCCAATCGGCACGGGCGCGCTTTGTCGAACCGGCGGCATCATGCCACCGACGTTCGCTTTTCTTTTACGCCTTGCGACGCTTGATCATGAGACCGAGGCCGAGCAGGGCCAGAGCCGCGGTCGCGGGCTCCGGGACTGCGGTCCAGGAATCAGTCGTAATGGCCTTTGCAAGACGCAATCCAGATTTCATCTTTGGAAGCGATTTTGTACACCAGTCGGTCTTTTTCGTTTATGCGGCGACTCCAATACCCTCCAAAGTGTTTCAGCGGCTCGGGTTTGCCGATTCCGGAATTGCCGTTGCGTTCAATGTCCTTTATCAGGTCGTTTATCCGCTTGAGCGTTCGCTTGTCTTGAACTTGCCACGACAAATAATCGTCCCACGCTTCTTCGGCGAAAATCTTTTTCATGGCGTTTCTACCAACTCGTGCACGACACCTCGACCGCTTTCAAGCTCGTCGATGTTGCGGCGGACATGAGCCATGTTCGTTTCGGAATAAAACGAATCGGACGAAACGACCCGAAAAGGAAGTTCGCGCCTGATTACCGCCTGACGGAGAAAAATCCGAACTGCGGACGGAATGTCCATTCCGAGATCGGAAAACAACGAGTCGGCATCGTTGCGGAGAGTGTCGTCCACTCTGATTTGAAGAGTTGCAGTAGACATGGCTCTGAAAAATCATTGACAACGCGTTTGATTGTACTCGTTTTCATGATAAATGCAATAAAAAACGACCGCCGGTTGCCCGGCGGTCGTTTTGTTTGCTTGCTGTTTCGAACCTGTTTTACGCCTTGCGGCGCTTGATCATGAGTCCGAGGCCGAGCAGGGCCAGAGCCGCGGTCGCGGGCTCAGGGACGGCGGTCCAGGTGGCATTGGCCTGAGAGCCGAAGCCAAGTGACTTGCTCCCAGTGGGAGAAGTCCATGATGCGGATTTCGCAGCTGTCACAATGAAGTTTTTGGCGGACGCATAGTCTGCAGCGTCAAAAATCACGGCAAAAGCGGTCAGACTATCGCCGGCACCGAAATTGTTTCCATTGTATCCGGTTGCCCCTGACACGCCACCAGCAGCGCTTGTAAGCGTCGGGCCGGCGGCAATGTATTCTGCAAAGTCCCCACCGCTCGTGATAAGCGTAGAGATTTCATCCGCAGAAGCCGTCTTGGCACCGAAATCGCCACTTTGCTCGGAGATGAACAGGTATGCCGAATACCCGGAGACCTTTTGGCCTGTTGTGGCGTCCGTAACAGCTGTTATGTTCCAGTTCAAACCGGCGGCGGAAACCGCGCTGGCGACCGCAATAGATGCGGCAATCGTGAGAAGTTTTTTCATTTTCTTGATTTGTTTAGGGAGTTGTGTGAAATTGAAATCAGAGAGCGGAAGGAACAGTGATTGTTATCCCTTCATCTTGGGTTTCAAGAAGAACGCCCTGTCCTGGCTCAAGCGTAACTTCTGCGAGATCGCCGGTCTCTCCGTCGACCCAACCCGACTTTTCGCCGCTCGCGGTGTCTGCCGCCGGATACCAGAAGTAGGATGCGATAGTCGCGCCACCTTCATCGAGTATCTGGATATTGTCGACATACGAAACGTCATCGTCGGCAACATCAATTTGGATGTCTTGGATGTCGATAGCCTTAGGCGTGGAGTTTCCAACCCAGTTAAAGCCCGCAACCGATTCAACAGAACTGGTCGCCCGAGAAACCTCTCCCGCAACAGTGACGGTTGACTCATCGTTTGCCTCGATGAGAATGCCCAAACCATTGTCGAGCGTGATATCCGCCAAGTCGCCGGTATCGCCGTCGACCCAGCCAGACTTTTCGCCGCTTGCAGTATCTGCAGCCGGATACCAGAAGTAGGAGGCAATCGTTGCACCGCCATCATCGAGAATCTGGATGTTGTCCACATAGGAAACATCGTCATCGGCGACGTCGAGGCGGACGGACTGAAGGTCGATGGTGTCGCCGCCGACGGCGACGAACTGCGGGGCCACGAAGTTGAATCCGGGCTGCAGCTGCACCTTCTGGTACCCCACGATGTTGGAGGAGTAGACCTCCTCCGCGCATGCGCAAGTGGATTTTCTTGTTGACTATCGGCTAACTTTTCCGTAGCATTGTTTGACGAAAGGCAATATGAAAATTCCCGGAACAATCCAAGAAATCGCGCG
>JAFUXX010000055.1 GCA_017476965.1 Kiritimatiellia bacterium
CTGTTTCCGGAATACGATCCGGCCAAGGACGCCATGCCGGAAGCCGCACGCCCCGCCTAGCGGCCGCTCCCGGCAACACGAACATCATCCTCTCGTCAGGGAGCGCGGAACCAGCACAACCCCTATCCCTGACCGAATACCTCTGCGTCGCAGGTCGGCGCCAGCAGGGATCTCTACCAACTTCTAAAGACCAAGTCGTGGACGTACATCGCCGCGACGATCGACGGCACGGCCGGCACGATGTACGTCAACAACCAGACGGTCTCGGGCAGCGTCGCCACGCCCGGAACTGTCGGTGCGCAGGGCGTCGCCTTCGGCGGGTATGCCGGCAACGACCCGGCGTACGCGCCGCTCACGGGCTTTGCGGACGAAATACGCATCTACGACGGCGTTCCCGCCGCCGAATACATCGCGGCCGAATACAATCAAGTCGTTTCCCCGAATTGGGTTTCGTTCGGCGCCGTCGCCAACACGGCGGCCGACACTCCCGACATTTCTGCCGGGCCTGCCGTCGTCCGCAACGGCGACGGGACGTACACGGTGACCGCCACCGTCGCCGGCGTCGCCGGCAACGCCTACGACCTTTCGGTTGCGTTCGGCGGCACTACGCTCTGGTCCGGCAGCTGGACGGCGGAAGCCGGCGCCGAGGAGTACGCCCTTTCGTTCACGACCGGCGCCTCCACTCCCGCCGGCACGTACGCGGCATCCGTCACCGCCACGGCGCCCAGCGGGGCATCCGCGCGCCGCACTTCCGACGAAATCTTCCTCGTCGGCGACGTCTCCGTCTCGGGCGGCGGCAACGCCGTCGAAGAGGGCCTCGTGCCGGGATCCTTCGTCCTTTCGCGCCCGGGCGACGCTTCGCTTCCGCTGACCGTCGCGTACGAGGTTTCGTCCGACACGGCCGCTGCGGGCGTTTCGTACCGCGCCCCGTCCGGCACGGCGACGTTCGCCGTCGGCGAATCGACCGCCACCGTCGAAATCGTCCCGCTCAACGATCCCGCGCTCAAGGCCGACGCCGCGCTGACGCTCTCCGTCGCGGCAGGCTCCGGCTTGTACGGCGGCGTCGGGGCCGCGGCGTCCATCGCCCTCGTCGACTTCGCGATTCCCGCCGGCTTCAACGCGTGGATCGCGACGGCAGACGGCAACGCGTCCGCCGCATCCAACTGGAGCCTCGGCCGCGCGCCAGTCGAGACCGACTCCATCCTCCTCGGCGCGTGGAGCTCCAGCGTTTTGACCTGGGACGCCGCCGCGACGTACGCCGTTGCGTCGTGGACGCAGACCGCGGACTACAACGGGCAGGTCGTGTTCCCGATCACGTACGAGGACGCGGACGTCGACGAAGGGTTCAACCTCTTTTCCGTCGCGGGCGACGTGGAGGTCCTTGGCGGCGCGTGGGTCCACCCCGTGCAGGGCGATTCCGTCAAGACCGCCGGGGCGGCCGCGCCGGCCGAACGCTACCGGCTCAACGTCGCTGTCGGCGGCGACTTCACCGTCGGCTCCGGCGTGAACATTTCCGGCCAGGGCCGCGGCCGCGGCTTCTGGACCGTCGGCACACGCCACAACCGCGGCGTGCACGCGGGCTACGTGATCGGCGAGATCGGCGAAAAGGACTCCGCCGCGCCGGATCCCTATTTCGTCCCGTTCGGTTCCGTCCTCGAACCCGTCGCGACCGGCAAGGGCGCGGCGCGCGGGACGGACGCCTCGGTCGCTAACGGACACGGCGGCGGCGCGCTCCGCTTCGTCGTGGGCGGCACGTTCTCCAACTCCGGCC
>JAFUXX010000440.1 GCA_017476965.1 Kiritimatiellia bacterium
GCGCGTCATCCGGCGCGCGGCGCAATGCCGCGGACGGGGCCGTCGGCGTAGTCGTTGTCGAACGCGAAAGAGACGGTGCGGCCGGGGAAGAGCGGTTCGAGCTCGTCGCGGATCGCGCGGCGCAGCGCTTCGCGGTCGCGCACGGTGAAGTCCACGAGAACGTCGAAAGAGACGGTCTTGGCTTCGTCGTCGAAGAACAGGCCGTGGACCGCGAGCGCGCCGGGGTGGCGCAGGACCGCGGCTTCGACGGCGGCGCGCTCCGCCTTGCGCGACTTGTCCACGGCGTATATGCCGACCGTGAGGAAGATGCGGTACTTCTTGAGTATCTCGGACTGGATCGCGCGCGTCAGGCGGTGGATGGCGGGCGCGTCGAGAGTGTCGTCGATCTCCACGTGCACGGAGCCGATCGCGGAGTCCGGCCCGTAGTTGTGCAGCACCAGGTCGTAAGCGCCGAGCACTCCGGGCATCGTCTCCACGGTCGCGTGGATGCGGCGGGAAATTTCGGCGTCCGGGCGGCTGCCCATCACGTTGTCGATCGAACCGAGGAGCATTTCGACGCCGGCCTTGATGATGAACGCCGAAATCGCGGCGCCGATCCAGCCGTCGAGGTTCCACCCGAATAGCAGCATCGCAGCCGCGCCGACGAGCGTGGAGAGCGAGACGAGCGCGTCGAAACTGGCGTCCGCGCCCGAGGCGACGAGCGCGTCGGAGTTGCACGCCCGCCCCTGCGCCGAGACGTAGCGCCCCATGAGGAACTTCGCCACCACGGCGACGGCTACGACGACCAGCGCCGGCGCGCCGTATTCGGGCGCGACCGGATGCACGATCTTCTTGACCGATTCGGCGAACGCCCCCGCGCCGGCGGCGAGGACGAGCGCCGCGATGGCGACGGCGCTGAAGTATTCGATCCTGCCGTAGCCGAACGGGTGCGCGGAGTCCGGCGGGCGGCGCGCGAGTTTCACGCCGACTATGGTGAGAACGGAGCTGAGGGCGTCCGTGAGGGTGTTCACGGCGTCGAGGACGATCGCCACGGAGTTGGAGATCGCGCCCACCGCGGCCTTGAAGGACGCGAGCAGGACGTTCGCCGCGATCCCGGCGAGACTCGTCCGGGTTATCCGCCGTTCGCGCGCGGCGGCGTCTGCTGGTGATGTCGTGGACATTGCGCACGGAATGCTAGCAAGGAACGCCTCCCGTGGCAACTCACGTTTCGCGCATTCCGTGAACCTCCGCGCCGCCCGCGGGCGCCGGGGACGTGTTTTGCCAATCGCCCGTCCTTCGGGTAGAATCCGCGCCATGAAAACCGTGGTCCTCGGCCGAACCGGCGTTTCCGTTCCCCAGAACGGTTTCGGCGCCCTTCCGATCCAGCGCATTTCCAAGCCCGACGCCGTGCGCCTCCTGCGCCGCGCGTTCGACGGCGGAATGCGGTTTTTCGACACCGCCCGCGCCTACTCCGACAGCGAGGAGAAGGTCGGCGAAGCGTTCGCCGGCGGTTTGCGCGACGAGATCGTCCTCGCGACGAAGACCATGGCCAAGACTCCAGCCGAGTTCCGCGAACAGCTCGACACATCGCTGCGGCTGCTCAAGACCGACCGCATCGACTTCTACCAGTTCCACTGCGTCGGCCGGTGCTGGCGCCCCGGCGACGGCTCGGGGATGTACGAGGAGATGCTCGCCGCGAAGAAAGCCGGCAAGATACTCCACGTGTCGGTGACGGCGCACCTCGTCGCAGTCGCCGAAGAGTGCGTCGATTCGGGGCTCTACGAAACGCTCCAGTTCCCGTTCAGCTACCTCGCGTCGGAGCGCGAAGTGGCGCTCGTGCGGCGGTGCGAAGCGGCGGGCGTCGGCTTCATCGCCATGAAAGGGCTCGCCGGCGGCCTCATCACGCGCTCGGACGCCGCGATGGCCTACATCGCGCAGTTCCCGAACGTCGTTCCGATCTGGGGCGTCCAGCGCGAGAAGGAACTCGACGAATGGCTCTCGTACATGGCCGACACGCCGGAGACGACTCCGGACCGCGCGGCGCTGATAGAGGCCGACCGCAAGGAGCTTTCCGGATCCTTCTGCCGCGGGTGCGGCTACTGCCTGCCGTGCCCGGCGGGCATCAAGATCAACAACTGCGCGCGCACGTCGCTCATGCTGCGGCGGGCGCCCTCCGCCAACTGGCTCTCGCCCGCGTGGCAGGCCGAAATGGCCAAGATCGAAAACTGCCTCGACTGCCGCAGGTGCGCCTCGCGCTGCCCGTACGGACTCGACACCCCCGCGCTGCTGCGGGCGAACCTGGCGGACTACCGCCGCGTCCTCGCGGGCGAAACCGCGGTCTAGCGCCGGGGCTTGACCCGGGGGCGGGAAACTGCGACAATTGCCTCAACACGCGCGCCGATGCGCCCGCGTGCCCAAAACCGGAACAACGTCAAGTGAACGACATCTCCGCAAATCCAGCCGCTTTTCTCGCCGACACGGTTTTCGTGCCCGACATCGGCGCGACGGACAAACAGGGCGTGCTTTCCGCCATCGCCGAAGCCGCCGCGGCGGCCGGACTTTTCCCGGCCAACCGGAAGGGCGACGTGCTCAAGGCCCTTTCCGACCGCGAAAAGACGATGTCCACCGGGATGCAGTACGGCGTCGCCATCCCCCACGCCCGCACGGACGCCGTCTCCGGCCTGGCGACGCTGGTCGCGCTTTCCCCGTCGGGCGTTCCGTTCGACGCGCTCGACGGCGAGCCGTCCACCATTTTCATCGCGACCCTTTCGCCGCCGGCGGACGCCAATTCCCACATCCGCTTCCTCGCCGCCGTGACGCGCCAGCTTTCTTCCCGCCGCGTCCGCGAGACGCTTCTCGCGGCCCGCACCAAGGACGATCTCGTCGCCGCGTTTTCCGACGGCGCAGTCTAGAACCCGGGGCCGCCGCGCCCCGCAACCCAGCCGGCTCCCCGGCACGGAAAAATGAAACGAACCGCCTTCTTCGCCGTCATCGCGTCCGCGGCCTGCGTCTGCGTCGCCGACGAACCTCCTTCCGCCGCCGCCGCTCCGGCCGGGTCCGCCGCCGCCGAATCCGCGGCCGCGTCCGTTCCGGATCCGGATCTCGTCGTCCGCATTTCTTCCTTCAACGCGTGGCAGGACGTCGTGGGCGCGGTCTGCACGGCCGTCGGCATGCCGATGGAGGGCATGATGATTCCCGCCGCCGCCCGTGCGCAGATCGCCCAGATCGGTTCGCTCGACGACTCCGCTCCGATCCAGGCCGCGTTTTGGTTTGGAAGCGTGACTCCCGCCGCCGGCGGCGACGAGCCGGCCGTGGTGGCGCTGCCCGCCGTGTTCGCCGGGTTTCCTTTCGCCGGCGTCGCGGTCAAACTGCCCGTCGGGGGCCTGACGCCGGATTCGATCGGCCTGGACGGGACGGAAGAAAAGGGAGTTTCGGTCACCTGCGGGGCGGACTCCACGACCGTCGGGATCGACCTCTCCAAGATGCTGGCCGACGCCGGTGTCGAATTGTCGCGTTCGTTCCCGGCCGACGGTCTCGTCGCCGCGGCCGCCGGTTCGTTCGCCGCCCCGGCGCAGAGCCCGGATTCGTTCTTCGAGGCCGTTCTCTCGGGCATGTCCGAATACGCCAAGGCCGCCAAGGTTTCCCAGGAGCAGATCGCCGACGCGATCGCGCGGGAACAGGACAATGCCGAGGCCGCCGAATTCTACCGCAAGGCCGCAGCCCAAGCACAGGCCCGCATCGACGGCATCGACAAGATTTCGGTGGTCGCGAAACTCGACGAATCCGAAGGAATCGTTTTGGTCGAGACGTATTCCGCGAAACCCGGATCGAAGATGGCTTCCGCCGCCGCTTCCGCCGGAACGCTCTCCGCGGAGGAAGCTTCTTCGCTTCCCGCTTCGTGCATTTACGCCGTTTCGGCTCCCGCGAAGTTCGACGCTCGCTCCGGCGAGCTGCTTCGCGATTTGGCGCCGTTGGCCGGATCGCTCGCCCGCAAGTTCGCGGACGAAGCGATCTCCGACGCGCCCGCGGCCATTCGCGAAAAACTGCCGGCCGTCGTGCCGGCGTTCCTCGTCGCCGCGGCGGATCTCGCCGGCTCCGCCACCGGCGCCGGCCGCGCTTTCCTGGCGGCGGACGAGTCCGGCCGCCCGGTTTTCCGCTCCTCGATGAAGGTGCAGGACGCCGCCGCGGCGCGTTCCTTCGTCGCCGCCGTCGTTTCCGCGGCGAAAACGCTTCGCCGCGCGCTTCCCGGCGGATTCGAAATCCCGGAAGGCGCAGTCGAAGTTTCGCCTGCCGAAGACCTCGACAGGTTCGTGGTCCGTTCCGTCCATTCCAAGTTGGTTCCGGCGCTTGGCGGAGACGGCGGCTGCGACGCCGACACCCTCGCGAAGGCCGTCGGTCTCCTCGGCGAGGCTTCCGAGGCCGGGCTCGTGTACGATCCCGCGGCCGGCGAACTCACGGCCTCGCTCGGCACGGTCGGCTCCTCTCCCGTCGGCTCTCTCGACGCCGCGCCCGCGTTCGCTCTCGTCGACAAGCACTGCGGCGAAGGCGCCCGCACGGTCGCCGTGGCCGGCGGCTCCCTTTCCGAGGCGGTGCGCATGTTCGCGCGGATGGCACTCGCGGCCTGCGAGCTCGACGGCGAGGACTCCGCCGCGGAATTCCGCGCCAAGATCGGCGCGCTGCTCGAAGGCGTTCCGGCCGGAACGCGCATCGACGGCGCCGTCGCGGTGTCCGGCGACGACTTCGTTTCGGTCTGCCGCATCCCGCTGCCCGAAATCGGATTCTTCGTTTCGCTCGTCCGCTCCGGCAGCGCCGCCGCCGATGCCGAGACCGACGGCTTCGACGACGAGGACGCCGACTTCGACGACGACGCGGACGACGAAGAAGACGACGCGGACGACGAAGACGACGACGGCGACGAGGATTAGCCCCCGCCGCCGCGCTCATCGACTTCCGTCCCGGCCCGCCCGGGGCGGAAGTCGTCGTTTTTGCCCGGCGCCTTCCCGCGCCGCCCCGCTCAGGCCAAGGCTGCCGCGGCCGCGGCGACGGAAGCGGCGGAGTTGACGTTGTGGAGCGTCGCTCCAGGCACCGCGCGTTTGAGCATTCCGGTCAGCACGGCGCCTGGGCCGAATTCGACGAACGTCGAAGCGCCGGTCGCGGTCATCGCCGCCGTGCAGTCCGTCCACCGGACGGGATGCGCGATCTGGGCGAGCATCGCGGCGCGGATTTCGTCCGGCGACCCGTGCGGCTTGCCCGTGTAGTTGGAAAGCACCGGTATCGCGGGCGTTTCGATTTTCGCCGCGGCGAGCACCGGGGCGAGCTTTTCCGCCGCGGGCGCCATGAACGGGCTGTGGTACGCACCGGCCGTCTTGAGCACCACGGCGCGGCCGCCTTTCGCCGTCGCCGCCGCGGCCGCCGCCGCGACTTGCTCGTGCGTGCCGCCGAGCACTGTCTGCGCGGCGGCGTTGTAGTTGGTCACCGCGCACCCGGTTTCCGCCGCGATCGCTTCGCAGGCCGCGGGATCGAGCTTGAGGATCGAGACCATCCCCGAGGGATTCGCTTCGCACGCTTCCTGCATGAAACGGCCGCGCGCTTCGAGGATGCGGACGGCGTCCGCGAACGAAACGGCCCCGGCCGCCCAGAGCGCGGTCCACTCGCCGAGGCTGAGCCCCGCCGCGACGCCGAAGGAGACACCCGGCGCTGTTTCGCGCAAAGCGGTGAACGCCGCCGCGCTGGCGACGAAGATCGCTGGCTGGCAGACGTCGGTGCGGACGAGCGCTTCGGCCGGGCCTTCGAACACGGTCTTGGAGAGCGGACGCCCGAGGATGGAATCCGCTTCGTCGAAAAGCGCCTTGCACGAAGGAAACGCCTCCGCGAGATCCTTGCCCATTCCGACCGCCTGGGCGCCCTGCCCGGCGAAAAGCGCGGCTTTTGCCGAATCCATGTCAGTTTTCTCCTGTTTCCGTGTCGCGGCTTTCCGTTCCGGGAGCCGCGCGGACGGGATTATCCACAACCGCCGCGGTTTGCCAAGTGCTCTTGCGGCGGCGGCGAGTTCGCGTACAATGGTCGCCGCGCGCCGGACGCGGCGCGTTTTGCCATGGCGGAAAAAGACTGTTGCACTCTTGCCGGACCGGCGGAGGACCGCGACGCGCGATGAAAGGATTCGACGCGTCGTTCGTGGAGCGCTACCGCGCCCGCCGCGCGGCGGAGGCCGAGGCCGCCGCAGCCGGAGTCGCCGCGGGTTCCGCCGCGTCCCACCGCGCC
>JAFUXX010000441.1 GCA_017476965.1 Kiritimatiellia bacterium
CCGGAGCCGCGGCTTCCGCCGCGGCCTCGGTTTCGGATTCCTGTTCCGCGGCGGCGCAGAACGCCAGCAGCGGAGCGAGAATGAATGTCGTGAACCGTTTCATTGCAACTTTTTTGACGAAATCAGCGAAGCGTTTGTTCTGCCGCGCGCGGGAAAAAACCGCGGTGCGCGCGCCCTCAATTCTCCAAGTACCGGACGAGGTACTCCTTGGAACCGGTGCCGCCGTCCCCGTCGTCCGCGAAAACGGCGAACCGCGCGTCTCCGGTGGACGACGGCGCGTCGATCGAGACGCGGCTCGTTTCGCCGAGGGAGACGGAATCGGTGCGGGTGAAGTAGAGCGTTTCCGTTTCGCCGGAGTACGCTTTCCATTCGAGGGAAATTTCGTCGGAAGCGACGTCCGTGAAAACGGCGCTCACGTAGGGGCTCGTCCCGGCGGGGAGGTCGCCGGTTTCGTTTTCGAGCTCGGCGTCCACGAGGACCGGGGCGACGTTTTCGACGGAGAACCCGGTCGCGGCGTCGTTGGAGGCGCCGGAGAGCGAAATTTCGTTTTCGGACGGTCCGTCGAGCGCGAGGACGAACGCTTCGGCCTCGGTTTCGCCCCACGGCACCGAGACCTCGATTTCTTCGCGCGAACCGGCGGTCACGTCCGCGGTGGAGCCGTCGGCAAGAGAACCGTCGGCCTCGACGAGCGCGGCGAAGTGGAGGGCGCCGGCCCCGGCGTCCGCCCCCGTGCAACCGACGTTGGCGACTTTGAGCTTGTAGGTCCTGTTGGTGACGCTCGGCATCACGGTCACGGAGACGCGGTGCACGGCCGCGGTCACGCCTCCCGCGCCGTCCGAATACCCGTCTTCCGGGAAAACGGGCGAGTCGCCGGCGTCGAAGACGATGGCCGCCGATTCGTCCGGCACCAAGGCTTCGGGATCGACGTCGAAGGACTTGACGCGGGTCATGCCCGTGTCGGCGACGAGGAGGCGGGTGCCGCCGTCCTCCACCCAGACGCCTTCGGGGTTCTTGAACGAGTCCCAAGTCGTGTAGTCGGAATTGCGCTCCTTGCCGATGGCGAGCGGTTCGAAAAGAGTGTCGGCGAAAAAGGCGACGATCGACTTGGCGCGGTCCACCACCACGAGGACCGGGTCTGGCGCCCCGTCCGGGTGCCACACCGCGATCGCGACGGGGCCGGAAAGGCGGTTCACCGAGGTGCCGGCGAAATTGGCGTTGGCGTAGGGGTCGAGCGGATCTTCGGAGGCGTCAGACGTCACGTACCGGCCGAACTGGCCGAAGCGGCGGACCGGTTCGCCTTCCGCGACGTCGTCCACCGATTCCCATTTGTAGACGCTGTTGCTCGGGGCGACGCAGGCGTAGAACGCGTCGGAAGCGGAGTCGAACGCGATCGCGGAAACGACGCCGCCCGAGGAGGCCCCGGTCTTCTCGCCCTTGAACGGGAAGCGCGCGGGCTCGCCGTCGAGGGAAAGGTCGGGGCCGAGCATCTGGACCCAGGACCCGCGGAACGGCGTGGAGTCCGTCCCCTGCGTGTACGAAAAGATGCCGCCGTAGGCGACGGCCAGCCTGCCGTCCGGCGCCCAGGCGACGGCCGCGCCGGTGGAAAACGCCTCGTTGGTGCAGACCGCTTCGAGCGACCACTTGACGCCCGAGAGGAGCTGGCCGGAGCCGGACGCCACGGTCGTCTCCTCGAAGGAGTAGAGGCGCACCGTGGGGGCGGTGGACTGCGCGTCGAGCACCGCGACCTTGTTTTCGGACGGGTGCTTGGCGAAAGCCACGGGATCGACGAACTTGGAAACCCCGCCGACGTCGCCCTTGAACGTGATGCCGTCCTTTTCGTAGAGGCCGACCGGGAACGCTTCGGCGTTTTTGCGGGCGAGCGACCACGAACGGATGGACTTGTCGCCGGAATCGAGGGTGTACACCCCGGCCTCGGTCGCGAACACGGCCTTGGGGGTGCCGGCGTACGTGGAAATCGCGGCCTCGGGGTCGGCAGGCGAAACGTCTCCGTAAGTCAGGACCACCTCGGCGGAAACCGGCCGGAGCGCGCAGAGCGCGGCGGCGGCGGACGCCGCGGCTAAAACGGAGGCGCGGCCGGCACGAACCGGGCGGGAAACTTGAAGGAGGATTCGTGCTCGATGCATGGGAAAACTCCGTGAAACTGGGCAGGGACGCGAAGAGACGCGGGAAAACCTTCTCCCGCGACGGACGGAGGATAGCAGAATCGGGGACATAGGACAAGAGAAAAAAGCGCCAGACGGAGGCCGGGCGGAGGAAAGTCCCGGGGGCGGGGACGCGGAACGGGAGGGGCGGATGACAAGCGCGGAGGCGGGCGGTCCAGACGGTCGACAACTTGTCCTCTTCTCTTCCTTTTCAATTGATTCGGACAGTAGTCGGAGAAGAGGCTCGGAAAACTGTCGAAAACGCGGTCAAGTCGTTGGAAAACAGCGACTTGGGTTATCGACAAACGGTCGATTTCCGGTAGATTCCCTGTGCGGAAAAGAGGCCATGCCGACAGGGGGCGCGGTTGTCGTCCGCCGGTCGCCAGTTTTCCGCCAGTTTTTCACAAGGTTTTCGACAGGCCCGCGAGACGCGCGACCTCTTCGCCGTCCACCGTCTCTTTTTCGAGCAGAAGGGAGACGAGCGATTCGACCGCGGCGCGGTTGTCGCGCAGGTGGGCGAGTGCCGTTTCGTGCGCTTCGCGCACGAGGCGGTCCACCTCGGCGTCGATTTTCTCCGCCGTTCCTTCGCTGTAGTCCTGGGTGCGGTTCACCTCGGCGCCGAGGAACACGAGCTCCTCGTTTTTGCCGTAGGAGCGCGGGCCGAGCGTCGGGCTCAGGCCCCAGTCGCAGACGTAGGAATGCGCCAGCTGCGTGGCCTGCCGGATGTCCTGGCGGGCGCCGGTGGAGACGTCGTCGAGGAACGTTTCCTCCGCGGCGCGGCCGCCCATGGCGACTACGAGGTCCGCGAGGATTTCGGAGCGCTTGTAGTGGGTGCGGTCCTTCTTGGGCAGGAAGGCCGTGAGGCCGAGCGCCATGCCGCGCGGTATGATCGTGACCTTGTGCACGGGATCCGCGTGCTTTTCGAGGACCGCGCATATCGCGTGGCCGGCCTCGTGGTACGCGGTGAGGCGCTTCTCCTCCTCGTCCATCGCGTGGCTGCGGCGCTCCTTGCCCCAGAGCACCTTGTCGCGCGCGGCCTCGAAGTCGTCCTCGTCCACGCCGGGCTTTTCGGCTCGGGCCGCGACGAGGGCGGCTTCGTTGACGATGTTGGCGAGGTCCGCGCCGGAGCATCCGGGCGTCCCGCGGGCGATTTTGGAGAGGTCGGTGCCCGGGGCGAGCTTCACCTTCTTGGCGTGGACCTTGAGGATGGCGAGGCGGCCTTCCATCGTGGGCAGGTCCACGACGAGCTGGCGGTCGAAGCGGCCGGGGCGCAGCAGGGCGGGGTCGAGCACGTCGGGGCGGTTCGTCGCGGCTATGACGACGATGCCGTTGTTGGTGGCGAAGCCGTCCATTTCCACGAGCAGCGCGTTCAGCGTCTGCTCGCGCTCGTCGTGGCCCCCGCCGATGTCGGCGCCGCGGCGGCGGCCCACGGCTTCGATTTCGTCGATGAAAACTAGGCACGGAGCGTGCTTATTGGACTGCAAGAACATGTCGCGCACGCGGCTCGCGCAGACGACTACGAACATCTCC
>JAFUXX010000442.1 GCA_017476965.1 Kiritimatiellia bacterium
AGGGGGCTAGAAGGTGCCGCGGATGCCGATTTCGAAGGTGCGGGGTTCGCCGGCGAGGCATTCGTAATAGTGGCGGGCGGATTCGAAGTACTTTTCGTCGAAGAGGTTGCGGATGCCGAGGGTGACAGCCCAGTCCGGGCTGCCGCCGGCGACGGAGAACGGCACGGAGGCCGAAACGTCCGCGACGCAAGAGGAGTCGAACCGCAGGTTTTCGTCCACGTACGCGCCGCGCATCGTGGCGTAACTCTTCGAGCGGACGCGGAGGCCGGCGCCCAGGACGACGCCTTCGAGCGCGCCGCCCGGCACGCGCCAGGAGGTGTTGAGCGAGAACGTGTCCGCCGGGTAGCGCTCGAAAGTGCGGCCTTTGCGGCCGCGCGGGACGTTGCGGTCGGTGTAGCGGTTGTGCGCGTACATGGCGAGGACGGTCCAGTCGTCCGTGATGTCGCCGGAGAGCGAGACTTCGGCGCCTTCGGACCGGTTTTTGCCGTCGTAGTCGAGCACGATGCCGTCGTTGTCGAACTCCGGGACGTCCTCCTGGTCGATGCGGTACGCTGAGACGGAGAACCAAAGCCTGTCGAGCGGACGGACGCGGACGCCGCCTTCGCCCTGCGTGGCGCGCCAGTCGTGGTCGGGCGTGGTGCCGTCCGCGCAGCGAAGGCCGAGCATCGGCGTGCGCGTCTGCGAGGCGTTGCCGAAAAACACGAGCCAGTCGAGCGGGCGGACGGAGAGGCCGGCCCTCGGCGAGAGCGCTCCGGCCGTCATCGACGGGTAGCGCACCGCGCCGCCGCGGCCCGCGGTTTCGTAGCTCTCCTGGTCGAACCAGTCGTAGCGCAGGCCGCCGAGCAGCGTGACGGGGCCGCGCTCTACGGTGTCCTGCAGCGTCGCGCCCCAGCGCGAAGTGGGCGTGCCGAAGCCGCCGGACGCGCTGCGGTAGCCGTAGTCGGGCTGGAACAGGAAGACGTTGCGGAGGGTGTCCGAAAACTCCTTGTCGTGCACGGCGCGGACGTACGCCGCGTAGTTGTGCATGACGGCGGAGCTCTCGGAAAACCCGGACATCATGTACTTTTCGCCCGATGCCCACGTCCCGGTGCGGAAGTAGCCGGAAAGTTCGTCCGTGCCCATTCCGGGCGTGTAGGGCTCGCGCGTTGTCTGGTCCCACTCGGAGACCATCGCCGAGGCGCCGACGCGCAGGGTCCACTCGTCCGTCGCGCGGAACTCGGCCCACGGGGCGACGAAGAACGACTTGTAGCTGGAGCGGTCCGTTTCGCGGCAGGACGATTCGCGCCAGCCGTAGCCGCCGGCGGGCTTGCCGCGCCAGACCGGGACGCCGATGTAGCTTGGCTGTTCGGTGTACTGGAAGAGCGACTTCACGCCGAACGAAAAATCTTCTGAGGGCGCCCAGACCGCGCTCGGCGCGATGGCGTATGATTCGCGCGGATCGCCGCCCTTGGCCGATCCGGTGTTGACGTACGTGGGCTCGTACCAGTCCGCCGTCGCGACGACGCGCACCGCGCCGTCGCCGCCGGCGGACGTTTCGTTCACGTCGACCATGGCGCGCTGGCGGAAGGTGTCCTTGCCGGCGGAAACGTTGTCGGCGAATTCGCGGCGCGTGCCGCCGAGATCGGCGCTCTTGAGGTACATGTTCACGGAGCCGCCCGCGCCGGAAGCGTTTTGCGCGGCCCCCGCGCCGCCCGCGAGCGACGCAATCGGGCCCTTGGCGATTTCGACGCGGTCGAGCAGGAAGGCGTCCATGAAAAGCCCCGGGCCGCGACCGATCGGCGACACGCCGTCGAAAGCCGGTTCGGTGCCTCCCATTCCGCGGATGGAGAACTGGCCCGGGTTGCGGACGAGGAGCGACTTGCCGCCGGTCTCGATGCCGGGTACGTAGCGCAGCAGGTCGTGGAGGTCGGTCGGGTTGTGCTCGCGGATGAAATCGGACGTGAGGGTGTCCACCACCATCGGCAGCTTCTCCGGCGCCACGTCCGTGAAAGTGCCGGATGCGACCGTTTCGGGCCTGTACTTGGAAAGCGCGTCGCCTTCGACCAGGACGGACCCGAGATCGGCGACTTCGCCGCTGTCGGCGGCGGAAGCGAGGATGGCGGCGGACGAGGCGAGCGCGGCGGCGGCGCGAATCGCGGCGGCGCGGAAAATCATTTTCGAATCAGGCGTCATGACTGGATGGAAAGTCGTGTTTCCAGTTCAAACGCCGCAAGTCGCGAAAAGGTTCGCCAGGCCGGCGGCCCGACGGGGAAAACAGATCGGCAACCGGCAACATTGCCAAGTGCCGCCAGTGCGCGGATGTTGCCAGAGCCAAGTTCCAATTGTGCGCGCGGCGCGCCCTGCTTTTGAGAAACCGTTTGACGGAGCAAGCGGTTTCTGCTACCCTTCCCCTTGCCGCGCCGATCCGGCGCAAGGACCATGATTCGTCTCCCCGCCACCTCTTCCGTTCTTCCGGTCGCTTCTGCCGCGGCTGCATGGAAGGTTGTTTACAGG
>JAFUXX010000443.1 GCA_017476965.1 Kiritimatiellia bacterium
AGGACTTCGACGCGTTCTGGGCCGCGGTCAAGGCCGAGGCCGGCGCCGCGGACCTCTCCCAGGCGTTCTTCGCCCCCGCTCCCGACGCCGTCGCCGCCAAGTTCCCCGGCCGCGAGGTCGCGGCTTTCCGCGTCCCGCTCGGCGAAGGCAAGGCCCCCGCGACGGGCTGGGTCTCCTGGCCGCGCGACGCCGAGCCAGGCTCCCTCCCCGCGCTGCTCTTCTTCCACGGCTACGGCATGGGCGGGCAGACGCCCGACCAGTCGCTCGCCGCCGAAAACTGCCTGTGGCTCGACGTGAACGCGCACGGCTTCGACCTCGCCGCCGCCCGCGAGTACTACGCCGCGTTTTCCGGCAGGATTTCCGACGGCGGCACGGGCGGCGGCTACGGCTTCCGCGACGCCGAAAACGAAAGCCCGCAGACTTGCTACTTCCGCGCGATGGTCGTGCGCGACCTCGTCGCCGCGCGCTTCGCCCGCACGCTGCCGCAGTGGAACGGCCGCGACATGACGGCGCGCGGCTTCAGCCAGGGCGGGTTCCAGGCCGTCGCCGTCGGCGAGCTCGACCACGCGTTCGGCACCGTGCAGGTCCACGCCCCGTGGCTCTGCGACATCGGCGGCGAGCCCCTGCGCGGGCGCCGCCCGGGAGGGTGGAAGCCCCGCTACAAGCCCGCGCTGCGCTACTTCGACACCGTCTTCTTCGCCCGCCGCCTCCCCGAAACCGACACGTTCGAAGTGCTTTCGCAGGGTCTGGCGGACGGCACCTGCCCGCCTTCCGGCACCGCCGCGGCCTACAACGCCGTGCGCGGCCCCAAGTCCGGGCTCTGGATCCAGAACCGCGCCCACTCCGACGGCCCCGTGCCCGAAGGCGTGCAGACGCAGCGCACCGAAGGGGCTTTCGCGAAGTGACGGCGGAAGAGTTCGCGCGGATTCCCGCGCTCGCGCTCGACACGGAATTCGTCTGGACCAAAACGTACTTCGCCCGCCTCGGCCTCGTGCAGGCCGCGCCCGGAAACGGTTTCGACCGCGCGCTCCTGCCCTCCGCCCCGCCCGCCGCGATGCAGTTCCGCGCCCGCTCCGAAGCCGAAGCGGCCGCGATCCTCCTCGATCCCCTCGCCTGCCCCGCCGCGCCCGTCAAGGCGGCGCTCGAAAGCGCCGGCGTCGCGAAAATCCTGCACGACGCCGACCAGGACCTGCGCCACCTCGTGCGCTGGACAGGCGCCGCCGCGGCGCCGTCCGTCTTCGACACCCGCGCCGCGGCCGGCTTCTGCGGCCTGCCTTCGACGCTTTCGCTCGCGGCGCTGCTCGAAGAAACGTCCGGCGTCAAACTCGCCAAGACCGAGACGCGCACCGACTGGTGCCGCCGCCCGCTTTCGCCCGAACAGCTCGACTACGCCGCGCAGGACGTCGCATGGCTCGAAGAGGCCGCGCGCGAGCTGGTGCGCCGCGCGGAAAAGCGCGGCACCGCGGCGTGGCTTTTCGAAGAGCTCGCTTCGCGCGAAACGGCGGACCGCGTCGCCGAGCCGTCCGTCGAAGAAGCCGCCCGCGCCCCGCGCCCGCACGGCGCGGCGG
>JAFUXX010000444.1 GCA_017476965.1 Kiritimatiellia bacterium
CAGTCGCCCGTGTGGCGCGGCGGCGGCGCGGCCTTCGGCCCCCGCCCGCGCGACTGGTCGGTGCGCCTCAACAAGAAGGTGGCCCGCCTCGCGTTCCGCCGCGTCCTCTCGGACCGCATCGCGGACGGCACGCTCGTCGTGGTGGACGACCTGTCGCTCCCCGCGCCCAAGACCAAGGAACTCGTCAAGGTGCTCAAGGCCCTCGGCGCCGAGAACGCGCTTCTCGTCGTGAAGGCCGCGGACGAAGCGCTCACCCGCGCCTCGGCCAACCTCCCGGCGGTCGAAGTGGCCGTCGCCTCCAGGGCGAGCACCTACCAGATGATGCTGCACGGCAAGGTCGTCGTCGCCCGCGCCGCGTGGGAAGACCTCGCGGCCCGCCTCGAACCCGCCGCCGCAAAGGAGACCGTGGCATGAAGCACCCCAACACAGTCGTCAAGGCAGTCCTGACCTCCGAGAAGGGGCTGGCCATGCAGGAAAAGCAGAACCGCTACATGGTCCGCGTGGACCGCGCGGCGACGAAGCCCGAGATCAAAGCGGCCGTCGAAGACCTCTTCAACGTGACCGTCCTCTCGGTCAACACCCAGAACCACGAGGGCAAGAAGCGCGTCCTGCGCAACCGCAAGACGGTGCAGGCCCCCGACTGGAAGCGCGCGATCGTCGCCCTCAAGCCGGGCGACAAGATCGACCTGCTCTAGGAGAATCGCCATGGCCATCAAATCCTACAAGCCCTACACCCCGAGCCGCCGCACCGCGACGGGCTCCACGTTCTCCGAGATCACGAAGGACAAGCCCGAGCGTTCGCTGACCCTGCCCAAGAAGCAGAAGGCCGGCCGCGACAGCTCCGGCCGCATCTCGATCCGCCACCGCGGCGGCGGCGCCAAGCGCCGCTACCGCATCGTGGACTGGCGCCGCGACAAGGCCGGCGCCGCGTCCGTCGTGGCGATCGAATACGATCCGAACCGCCGCGCGCGCCTCGCGCTCGTGCAGTACGCCGACGGCGAGAAGCGCTACGTCCTGGCGCCCGAAGGCGTCGGCGTCGGCGCGACGATCGTCTCCGCGGCGGACGCCGAGCCCGCGCCCGGCAACTGCCTCCCGCTCGGCCGCATCCCGCTGGGCACCATGGTCCACAACCTCGAGCTCGTTCCCGGCCGCGGCGCCAAGGTCGTGCGCACCGCGGGCTCCTCGGCCCAGGTGATGAGCCGCGACGGCGGCTGCGTCACGCTCCGCATGCCCTCCGGCGAAGAGCGCAAGTTCCTCGCGGGCTGCCGCGCCGTCGTCGGCGTCGTCGGCAACGGCGAAGCCGAATGCATCAAGCTCGGCAAGGCCGGCCGCAAGCGCTGGCTGGGCATCCGCCCGACCGTCCGCGGCGTCGCGATGAACCCGGTCGACCACCCGATGGGCGGCGGCGAAGGCCGCACCTCCGGCGGCGGCCCGGCCGTCTCGCCGTGGGGCAAACTCGCCAAGGGCGGCAAGACGCGCAAACCGCGCAAGGCCTCCGACCGCGTCATTCTCAAGCGCAGAAAGTAGAAAACCATGCCTCGTTCGCTCAAAAAAGGCCCGTACGTCGAGGAGAAGCTCCTCGCCAAGGTCGAGAAGATGAACCAGTCGGCGCGCAAGCAGCCCATCAAGACCTGGTCCCGCCGCTCGATGATCACGCCCGATTTCGTCGGGCTGACCTTCTCCATCCACAACGGGAAGGCCTTCCTTCCCATCTTCATCACCGAAAACATGGTCGGCCACCGCCTCGGCGAGTTCGCCCCGACGCGCACGTTCAAGAAGCACGGCGCCACGACGGACAAGGCCACCAAGTAAGGCAGGACAAGGACATGGAAGTCAAAGCAATTACCCGCAACGCGCGCATCCCGGCCTCCAAGGGCCGCGACCTGGCGCGCGCCGTGCAGGGCAAGAGCCTGGCCGCCGCGCTCAAGATCGTCGATTTCAGCCCGCGCAAGGCCGCGCTGATCCTCGGCAAGACGCTGCGCAGCGCCGCCGCCAACGCCTCCCACAACAACGGACTGGACGCCGAAACGCTCTCCGTCCGCCGCTGCACCTTCGACGAAGGCCCCAGCATGCGCCGCTTCTGGCCCCGCGCCCGCGGCAGCGCCAGCCCGATCGAAAAACAGACGAGCCACGTGACCGTGGTTCTCACCGACGAAAAGTAAACACCATGGGACAGAAAGTCAATCCGATCGGTTTCCGCGTCGGCGTCGACCACGACTGGCGCTCCCGCTGGTTCGCGGACAAGCGCTCCTTCGGCGACCTTCTCGCCGAGGACGACAAGATCCGCGGCATGGTCGCCAAGTCGATCAAGGAAGGCGCCGTCTCGGCCGTCCGCATCGAGCGCTACGCCAACCGCGTCCGCGTCAACATCCACACCGCGCGCCCGGGCATCGTCATGGGCAAGGGCGGGGAGGACGTCGAGCGCCTGCGCAAGGCCCTCGCCAAGGCCACGAAGAAGGAAGTCTTCGTCGAGATCTCCGAGATCCGCGACGCGGACGCCAACGCGCAGCTCGTCGCCGAGAGCATCGCCGACCAGATCGTCCGCCGCATCACCGTCAAGCGCGCCATGAAGCGCGCGCAGCGCACGGCGATGGAGATGGGCGTGGACGGCATCAAGATGCTCGCGAGCGGCCGCATCAACGGAGCCGAACTCAGCCGCGTCGAGTGGATGAAGGAGGGCAAGGTGCCGCTCCACACGCTCCGCGCCAAGATCGAATACGGCTTCGCCGAAGCGCACACCACGGCCGGCCTGATCGGCGTCAAGGTGTGGATCTGCAAGAGCGAGAAGTACCAGCCTCGCGCAAACAACCGCAGGAGGAACCAGAATGCCTCTCATGCCTAAGCGGACGAAGCACCGCAAAGTCCAGCGCGGGAGCCGCTCCGGCCTCGCGCAGTGCAACACCGAACTGGCCCAGGGCGACTACGGCCTGAAGACCCTCGACCGCGGCTGGCTCACCGCCATCCAGATCGAGGCGTGCCGCGTCTGCATCAACCGCCACCTCAAGCGCCGCGGCAAGCTCTGGATCCGCGTGTTCCCCGACAAGCCGGTTTCCAAGAAGCCGATCGAAGTCCGCATGGGCAAGGGCAAGGGCGATCCCGAATTCTGGGTCGCCGTGGTCCGCCCGGGCACGATGCTCTTCGAGATCGCCGGCGTTCCCGACTCCCTCGCCCGCGAGGCCTTCCGCCTCGCCGCCAACAAGCTCGGCCTGCGCACCTGCATGGTGTCGCGCCCGGTGCAGGCGTAAAGGAGAAGCAGCATGAAGATCAAGCAAGTCCGCGAGACTCCGACCGAGGATCTCCTCGCCCAGGTCAAGGCCGCGCAGCGGCAGATCCTCGAGGCGAAGGTCAAGAAGACCTCTTCGGACGTCCAGAGCAACCCCCTCAAGGTACGCACCCTGCGCCGCGACGTGGCGCGGATGCTCACCGTCGTCCGCGAGCGCGAGCTCCAGAAGTAACACCATCCACATGAACGAAGAAGCCAAGAAAGAGGCGTCCGCCGCCTCCCGCGGCCTCCGCAAGACGCGCCGCGGCGTCGTGGCGAAGAAGAGCGGCGACAAGACCGTCTCGGTCCTCGTCGAGCGCCGCTTCGCCCACCCGGTCTACGGCAAGCAGATCACGGTCGGCAAGAAGTACCACGTGCACGACGAGAAGAACGAGGCCGGCGTCGGCGACGTCGTCGAAATCGCCGAGACCCGCCCGCTGAGCGCGACCAAGCGCTGGCGCCTCGTGAAGGTCCTCGTCTCGGAAAAGGCCAAGGAAGCCGCGGCCGAAGCCCGCGCCGAGGCCATCGAAGCCAAGGAAGAAGGGAAGTAGGCCATGATCCAGGAAGGTACTGATCTCGCCGTTGCCGACAACACCGGGGCGCGCCGCGTGCGCTGCTTCCGCGTGCTCGGGCAGCGTAAGAAGTACGCCCATCTGGGCGACTGCATCCGCGTCTCCGTCAAGGAAGCGCAGCCCGGCGGCGCCGTGAAGAAGGGGCAGGTCTGCCTCGCCATCATCGTCCGCACCGGCTACCCCATCCGCCGTTCCGACGGTTCGTACATCAAGTTCGACAACAGCGCCTGCGTGATCGTGGACGCCAAGAAGTCGCCGATCGGCACCCGCATCTTCGGGCCGGTCGCCCGCGAACTGCGCGACGGCGACAACGCCAAGATCATCTCGCTCGCACCGGAGGTCCTCTGATGAGCACTGCCAGAATCAAGAAGGACGACGTCGTCGTCGCCGTCGCGGGCCGCGACGCCGGCAAGACCGGCAAGGTCCTCGCCGTCAACGCGAAGAAGGGCGTCGCCGTCGTCGAAGGCCTCAACATGGTCAAGAAGGGGATCCGCAAGAGCGAAAAGCTCCCCAACGGGCAGATCCTCGACGTCCCCGCCCCGATCGCGCTTTCCAACCTCCAGCCGTACGACGCCAAGGCCAAGAAGGGCGTGCGCGTCTCGTACGTCCGCGAGGGCGACCGCTCCGTGCGCGTCGCGAAGGGCACCGGAACCCGTTTCGCCTAGGAGCAACGCAATGGCAAATCTCAAGAAGACTTACGAGGACGTGGCCGTCCCCGCCCTGCGCGAGAAGTTCGGGTACAAGAACCCGATGGAAGTGCCGCGCCTTTCCAAGATCGTGGTCAACATGGCTTTCGGCATCGTCGACAAGGACACCCAGAAGTCCGTCGTCGACGACCTCGCGAAGATCACCGGCCAGAAGCCCGTGCTCTGCAAGGCCAAGAAGAGCGTCGCCAACTTCAAGCTCCGCGCCGGCATGGTGATCGGGGCCAAGGTGACCCTCCGCCGCCAGCGCATGTGGGACTTCCTCGACCGCTTCGTCAACGTCGCGCTGCCCCGCATCCGCGACTTCCACGGCGTCCCGAACCGCGGGTTCGACGGCCGCGGCAACTACACGCTCGGCGTCAAGGAGCAGACGATCTTCCCGGAAATCGACCTCTCCCGCCACGGAGCCCCCGAACAGGGCATGGACGTGACGATCTGCACGACCGCCGCGGACGACAAGGCCGCGCGCGAACTGCTCGACAAGCTCGGCATGCCCTTCGTCGGGCGCTAACCGGAGACCAATTCACCATGGCTAAAACATCTCTCGTGGTAAAGGCCGCCCGGCAGAACGCCCGCAAGGCCGCCGCAATCAAGAAGGAAAAGGAGGGCGGCGCTCCCGCGACCTTCACTTCCCGCGCCTACAACCGCTGCTCCCGCTGCGGCCGCCCGCGCGCCTACATCGGCAAGTTCAAGCTCTGCCGCCTCTGCTTCCGCGAACTCGCCCTCCAGGGCAAAATCCCCGGCGTCACCAAGGCGTCCTGGTAGGAAAGGAGAAAGACAATGAGTTGGTCCGATCCCATCGCGGACATGCTCGTGCGCATCCGCAACGGCCAGGCGGCCGGGCGCGAAATCGTCGAGATGCCCTCTTCCAACCTCAAGGCCGCGATCGCCAAGGTCCTCAAGGACGAAGGCTACGTGGAGGACTTCGAGGTCGAAGGCGACGTCAAGAAGGTCCTGCGCATCGCGCTCAAGTACAACGCCGAAGGCAAACCCGTCATCCGCGGCCTCCGCCGCGAGTCCTCGCCCGGCCTCCGCCGCTTCTGCGGCTGGAAGGACATCCCGCGCGTGCTCGGCGGTCTCGGCACCGCGGTCGTTTCCACCTCGGGCGGAGTCCTCTCCGGCATCGAGGCCCGCCGCCGCAAGCTCGGCGGCGAGATAGTCTGCACCGTCTGGTAAAGGAGAAAAACCCATGTCCAGAATCGGAAAAGAACCCGTCAAGATCCCCGAAGGCGTCGCGCTCTCGGTGGACGGCGGCGCCGTGAAGGTCAAGGGCAAGCTCGGCGAGCTGGCCTGGACCCTCCCGGCCGGCATCTCGTGCAAGGTCGAGGACGGCGTCGCGCGCTTCTCCCGCGAGGGCGACGACCGCCGCGCCCGCGCTTTCCACGGCCTCTCCCGCGCCCTCGTCGCCAACATGGTCGAGGGCGTCTCCAAGGGCTACGAGAAGCACCTCGACATCGAGGGCGTCGGCTTCAAGTTCGACCTCAAGGGCAAGCAGCTGCTGCTCTCCATCGGCTACGCGGCCCCCAAGGCATACGACATCCCCGACGGCGTCAAGGTCGCGGTCGGCAACGCCGGCCTGCACGTCGACGTCTCCGGCATCGACAAGCAGCTCGTCGGCCGCGTCGCCGCCGACATCCGCGCCTTCAAGCCGGCCGAGCCCTACAAGGGCAAGGGCATCCGCTACACCGGCGAGAAGATCCGCCGCAAGGAAGGCAAGACCGTCGCCTAACAACCCTTCGGAAGAAAGTACCCAATGCAGCTCAAGCACCGCAAGGATTACATCAAGCGCCGCCACCTGCGCCTCCGCCAGAAGGTCGTCGGCACGGCCGCGCGCCCGCGCATGGCCGTGCACGTCTCGAATTCGAACCTGTACGTCCAGTTCGTGGACGACGCCGCCGGCCGCACGCTCGCTTCCGCGTCTTCGCTTCCCCTCAAGGCCAAGCTCTGCGTCGAGACGGCCAGGAAGGTCGGCGAAGCCGCCGCGGAGGCCGCCAAGGCGGCCGGCATCTCCCTCGTCGTGGTCGACCGCGGCGGCTTCAAGTACCACGGCCGCGTCGCGGCCGCCGTGGAAGCCGCTCTCGCGGCCGGTCTCAAAGTCAACGACAAGCAGCAGGAGGCCTAACCCATGGCACGCGACAACGACAGAAGGAACGACCGCGAGGAGTCCGAATTCTCCGAGCAGCTCGTCTACATCAACCGCAGCTCCAAGACCACCAAGGGCGGCCGCCGCATGAGCTTCAGCGCCGTCATCGTGGTCGGCGACAAGAAGGGCCGCGTCGGCCTCGGCTACGGCAAGGCCAACGAGGTCGCGGACGCCATCCGCAAGGGCGGCGAGTCCGCCCGCCGCCACCTCCGCCGCGTCGTCATGAAGGGCTCGACCATCCCGCACGCCGTCACCGGCCAGTGCGACGGCGGCCGCGTCCTGCTCATGCCCGCGTCCGAAGGTACCGGCATGATCGTCGGCGGCGGCATGCGCGCCGTGCTCGAAATGGCCGGCGTCCGCAACGTGCTCGGCAAGAGCCAGGGCTCCAAGAACCGCCTCAACGTGGTCAAGGCCACGCTCGACGCGCTCTCCAAGCTCCGCCCGGCGGAGGCCATCCGCGCCGAGCGCGGGCTCGCCCCGCTCCCCGCGG
>JAFUXX010000445.1 GCA_017476965.1 Kiritimatiellia bacterium
CGCGCCCTTGCCGTGCATGATGCGCTTCCACGACGAAGCGAGGAGCGCGACGGAGATGCCGGTCAGCGCGGCCCGGAGTCCGAGGAAAGCGCCCTGCACGCGCGGGTCGCCGAGCGGGAGGGCGTCGTATCCGCGCGCCACCGCGAGGATCACGCCGAGCGAAGGCAGCGCCACGCCCGCGAGGGCGGCGGCGGAGCCCGCGAGCCCGGCGATCTTGCGGCCGACGTAGATCGCGGTGTTGCCGGCGATGAGGCCGGGCACCATCTGGAAAAGCGGCAGCGAATCGAGCAGTTCGCCTTCGCGGAGCCACTTGCGGCGGCGGGCGAAGACGTCCTCCGCCGCGGCGAGGATCGCGTAGCCGCCGCCGAGGACGAACGCAGCGATCTTGAAGAACTCGCAGAAAAGGGCGAGGAGGCGCTTCGCCTTCGAGGATGGAACGCCTGACGTCACGGTTTGGGCGCGGCGGGGCCGCCGTATGCCGGGGAGGAGAAGGGCGGGGTTTCCGTGCGCCCTTCGCGCCAGTCGCGGACCGCGGCGAGCCGCTCCTTCCAGCGCGCTTCGGCGCCGAGCCCGGCGGGGCGGTAGTAGCGGCGGCGGGCGAGCGAGGGCGGCAGACACGACATCCGCGTGATCTTCTCCTCCGTGTCGTGGGCGAACTGGTAGCCCTTGCCGTAGTCGAGATCCTTCATGAGGCGCGTCGGCGCGTTGCGGATCTGCAGCGGCACGGGCTCGGCCATGCGCTCGCGGGCGTCGCGCGCGGCGGAGAGGTATGCGGCGTCGATCGCGTTGGACTTTG
The DNA here is from genome assembly GCA_017476965.1 of Kiritimatiellia bacterium. Lineage (GTDB taxonomy): Bacteria > Verrucomicrobiota > Kiritimatiellia > RFP12 > UBA3636 > UBA3636. The sequence goes on from JAFUXX010000445.1 coordinate 797, forward strand.
GCGCGAGGGAAAGGTACGTCACGATCTGCGCGAGCGCGCAGTTGCACTCGGGCATGCCGATCTTGTTGCACGTGTCCCAGACGGCGTTCGCGAGCAGGAGCGCGTTGGGGTCCGCGAGACCGACGTCCTCGCTCGCGAACCTGATGCAGCGGCGCGCGACGTAGAGCGGGTCTTCGCCGGCTTCCAGCATGCGGGCCAGCCAGTAGAGCGCCGCGTCCGGGTCGGAGTTGCGCATCGACTTGTGGAGCGCGGAGATGACGTTGTAGTGCTCCTCGCCGTCCTTGTCGTAAAGCAGTGCCTTGCGGCTCGTGCATTCGGCGAGCACTTCCTCCGTCACGGTCGGCACGCCGTCCGGCCCGCTGCCGGCGTTCGCGACGCACGTTTCTAGCGTGCCGAGCGCCTTGCGGGCGTCGCCGTCGGAAAACGCGGCGATGCGGCGAAGGACGTCGTCCGGCACGTCCACGGGCCGCCCGCCGAAGCCGCGCTCGTCGGACAGCGCGCGCTTGAGGAGCTTCACGAGGTCGTCCTCGCCCAGCTCGTGAAGCACGAAGACCTTGCAGCGCGAGAGCAGAGCGGAGTTGATTTCGAACGACGGGTTCTCCGTGGTGGCGCCGATGAGGACTATGCTGCCCTGCTCGACGAACGGCAGGAAGGCGTCCTGCTGCGCCTTGTTGAAGCGGTGGATTTCGTCGACGAAAAGCACGGTGCGTTCGCCGGAGAGGCGCGCCTCCTCGGCGCGCGCCATGATCGCCTTGATTTCCTTGATGCCGCTCGTGACCGCGCTGAAGTTGACGAACGCCGCCTTGGTGACGTTGGCCACGACGCCCGCCAGCGTCGTTTTGCCGACTCCCGGCGGGCCCCACAGGATCATGGACGGCACGCGGTCCTCCTCGATCATCGAGCGCAGGACCTTGCCGGGGCCGACGAGATGCTCCTGCCCGACCACCTCTTCGAGCGAACGCGGGCGCATCCTGCTCGCGAGCGGCTGCGGGACCGGGCGGTCCGGCGCGCCGCGCGAAGCGAGGCGCGGCGAGAACGCGGCCGCGGGACCTTGCGGCAGCGGTTCTTCGTCGCGTTCGGACAGCAGCGAGAGCTGGCGCATTTCCGTCGGGGGCGGTCAGGCGCCGGGGTGCGCCGTTTCGTACGCGTCGAGCAGGCCGGAGAGGTAGCCGATCGTGTCGCGGATGTCGCGGTCCTGCTCGTCGCCGTGGATTTCGCGTTCGATCGTCAGGTCGCCGCGGAAGCCGCAGTCGAGCAGCGCCGGCAGGAACTCCGGGTAGCGCACGGAGCCCGTGCCGACCTTGACCTCGGGTCCGAGCTGCTTCCCGGTCGTGGGCGGCATGCCGTCCTTTGCGTGGATCGCGCGGACGTATTTGCCGAACACGCGCAGCGCGTCGACCGGGTTGCCCTTGCCGTACATGAGCAGGTTCGCCGGGTCGAGGTTTATCCCGAGGTTGTCGAGGCCGACTTCCTCGATGAAGCGCAGCAGCGTGACGGGCGTTTCCTGTCCGGTTTCGAACCAGAAGCCGAGGCCGAGGTCCTTGCAGTACCGCGCGATTTCGTCGATCGCGACGGCGACGGGCTCGAACTCAGGATCGGTCATGTTTTCCGGCAGGAAGCCGAAGTGCGTGATGAGCGCCGGGGCGCCGGCCTCCGCGGCGAAGTCCGCCCAGCGCTTGAGCTCCAGCAGGCGCGTCCGGCGGAACGTCGCGGGCACGAGGCCGAGCGTCACCGGGCCGCGCGTGAAATTCCAACAGGCCGGACCCGAGTAGCCGCCCCACATCGCGGTGAGGCGCACGTTGCGCCGGGCCGCGGTTTCGCGGACCTTGCGCGCGATCTCCTTCGTCGCGAGACTGAGGTCCCAGCTGCAAACCTGCGTGCAGCCGAGGCCGAAATCGGCGACTTTGTCGATGTTGGAGGCGTCGGGCTTCAGGTGGCCCAGCACGCCGATTTGCGGACGGATTTTCATTTCTTTTCCGTGGTTTTTGCGGTTGAGATTCGGGATTTGCGGCGGCGCGCGGGAGCGGGCGCGGGGGCGGGGGAAGATTGCGCGGCGGCTTGCGCGCCCGCGCCG
>JAFUXX010000446.1 GCA_017476965.1 Kiritimatiellia bacterium
CGAGGTCGCGCCCGTGGCCGCCGCCGATCGTGTTGCCGAGCAGTCCGCCGACGACCGCGCCGGCGATGCCGCCGACGATTCCGGGATCGCCTTCGACGATCGCGCCTTCGATGTGCGTGATCGTGCCGTAGTAGACGGTGTGCTGGGCGCGGGCCTCGCCGCGGTCGTAGGAGTAGCCCGTGAGGTCCGAAGCGCATCCCGCGCAGAAAGCGGCGGCGACCGCCGCCGAGAGGAAGAGTGAGCGTGTGTTTTTCATGGCGGGGCAATCGTAGCACAATCCGCTTGCCTTTCCAAGCGCAAAGGGGCAGAATTTCGCCGTGCGCGCGTCCGCCGCCAAGGAGGCCGGGCGCAGGCCGCAAAAAAACAAGACCGCAATGAAGAAAAAGCAAAGCAAGCCCACCGAAGTCCGCCTCGGCGTCATCGGCGTCGGAAACATGGGAACGAGCCACATCTCCAACATCGAAAAGGGCCTCGTGAACCGCGTCCGCCTTGTCGCGATCTGCGACATAGTGCCGGAAAAGATGGACCGCTACGGCGACAAGTACCTCAAGTTCGCCGACAGCCGCGAGCTGATCCGTTCCGGCGAGGTCGACGCGGTCATGGTCGAAACCCCGCACTACGACCACACCACGATCGGCATCGACGCGCTTTCCAACGACCTCCACACGCTCGTCGAAAAGCCGATCTCGGTGCACAAGGCGGACTGCGAGCGCCTCATCGCCGCGCACAAGGACAAGAACGTCGTCTTCTCGGCGATGTTCAACCAGCGCACCGATCCGCACTACATCAAGCTGCGCGAGATCATCAAGAGCGGCGAGCTCGGCAAGATCACCCGCGTCAACTGGATCATCACGACCTGGTTCCGCCCGCAGGCCTACTACGACGGCGGCGGCTGGCGCGCGACGTGGAAGGGCGAAGGCGGCGGCGTCCTGCTCAACCAGTGCCCACACCAGCTCGACCTCATGCAGTGGCTCTTCGGCATGCCCGCCAAGGTCCGCGCGTTCGTCGGCGTCGGCAAGTACCACGACATCGAGGTGGACGACATGGTGACGGCCTACCTCGAGTACCCGAACGGCGCGACCGGCGTGTTCATCACAACGACCGGCGAAGCCCCCGGCACCAACCGCCTCGAAGTGAGCGGCGACCGCGGCAAGATCGTCGTCGAGGACGGCAAGATCACCTGGGTCCGCAACACCGTCGGCCAGGAGGAGTTCCTCCGCACCGAGCAGTCGATGTTCGGCCGCCCCGAGACCTGGAACATCGACATCCCCGTCCACGGCAACGGCAAGCAGCACGTCGGGATCCTCCAGAACTTCGTGGACGCGATCCTCGACGGCACGCCGCTCATCGCCCCGGCCGAAGAAGGCATCAACTCCGTCGAGCTCGGCACCTCGATGCTCTTCTCCGCGTTCAAGGACAAGACCGTGGACCTCCCGCTCGACGGCGCGGCCTACGAGCGCATGCTCAAGGGCCTCATCAAGAATTCCAAGTTCAAGAAGACCGTCCGGGAAGTGAAGATGGCCGACATGTCGGCCTCGTTCACCAAGGCGTAGGACGCGGGTCCCAGGCCCGCCCGGAAAAACGGAGGCAACCATGTACTTCACCGGTTTCGCAGACGAAGCCGCCGCCGGCATCGACGGCCAGATTTCGGCCACGAAGGAGCTCGGCTGGTCCGCCATCGAATCCCGCGCCGTGGACGGCGTGAACATCCACGACCTGCCGGACGACAAGTTCGACGAGGTCGCGGACAAGCTCGCCGCCGCGGGCGTGGGGATCAACTGCTTCGGTTCGACCATCGCCAACTGGGGCAAGTCGGTCGAGTCCGAGGCCGATTTCGAAAAGGACCTGGAGCAGACGGAGCGCGCGATACGCCGCATGCTCCGCCTCGGCACCAAACTCGTCCGCGTCATGAGCTACGCGGTCATCAAGGACCGCCCGCCCGAAGACCAGATGAAGGAGGTCCGGTTCGAGCGCCTTCGCGCCATAGTCGGCAAGTTCCTCGCGGCCGGCATCCAGCCGGTCCACGAGAACTGCATGAACTACGGCGGCATGGGCTGGAGCTACACGCTCGAAATCCTCGACAACGTGCCCGGCATAAAGCTCGTGTTCGACACCGGCAACCCCGTCTTCACGGCGGACCGCACGAAGCCCGAGCCCTGGCCGATGCAGGACCCGTGGGAGTTCTACCGCGCCGTCGCCGACCACGTCGTCTACGTCCACGTCAAGGACGGCAAGATGGTCGACGGCAAGATGCACTACACGTACCCGGACGAGGGGTCGCTCGAAATCCAGGAGATTTTCGACGATCTCGCCAAGCGCGGGTACGACGGCGGCATCTCGATCGAGCCCCACCTCGTCCACGTCTTCCACGACCCTTCCGGCAAGCCGGACCCCGTCCGCTGCCGCGAGGCCTACATCGAGTACGGCCGCCGCACCGAGCGCATGATGCGCGAGGCGCTCCGCCGCGCGGGCCGCGCCTGACGCGCGGCCCTACTCCGCTTTGCGGATGAAGCCCCCGCCCAGCACCGCGTCTCCGTCGTAAAGGACCGCGCTCTGGCCGGGGGCGACTCCCGCGATGCCGGACGGAAACTCCGCTTCGAACGCCCCGCCGGGCAGCACTTTCGCCAGCACGCCCGGCACGGGGTCGCCGACGGACCGCACTTTGATCGAACAGGCGATTTCCGTCCCCGGTTCCGGAGGCGCAATCGAGACCCAGTTCGCGTTCTCGGCCGTCAGCCGGTGCCGCACCGTCGCGGGTTTCGGCCCCACCACGACGCGGTTGTGGATCGCGTCGATTTCGATCACGTAGAGCGGCTCTCCGGTGCCGGACACCCCGACGCCCTTGCGCTGGCCGACCGTGACTTTCCAGAATCCGGAGTGCCGCCCGAGCACCCGCCCCGCGGCGTCGACGATGTCGCCGGGGCGGTCCTCTTCGCCGACGAGTTCGTTCTTGTCGCCGCTGTAGAAATCCTGCGAATCGGGTTTCGCCGCCACGTCGGCGAGTCCGTGCTCTTTTGCGAACGCCCGCACTTCGGCCTTGCGCATCCCGCCGAGCGGGAACACCGTCCCCTTGAGCTGTTCCTGCGAAAGCCGGTGCAGGAAGTAGCTCTGGTCGCGCGCGCTTTCCGCGCCGCGCAGAAGCGTCGCCCGGCCCTCGCCCGCGGTCCCGGGCGCCCCGGGCTCCGTCCGCGCGTAATGCCCGGTCGCGAACGCGTCGAACTCAACTCCCGCCGCGCGCGCCGCCGCGGGGATGGTGAACTTCAGAAGCGGGTTGCACAGCACGCATGGGTTCGGCGTGCGCCCGCCAAGCGTCGCCGCGCGCCACGGCGAAATCACGGCGCTTTCGTAGAGCGCGCTCCGGTCGAGCCGCACGTGCGGAATGCCGAACCGCGCGCAGAAAGCCTCGGCCGCGGCGGCGTCCTCCTTCTCCCCGGGACCGAAACACGCGTCGCGCGGGCCGCCCTTGTAGCGCCCGTCCCACAGCATCATCGTCGCGCCGAGCACTTCGTGTCCGCTCTCGCGCAGCATCAGCGCGGCGGCCGTGCTGTCCACGCCGCCGCTCATTCCGACGAGTATTTTCACTTTTCCGCCTTTTCCGGCTCCGCGGCCGCCGCGGGCACTTTCACTTCGCCCACGTCGATCATCTTCTTCTCCTTGTCGAGCCGCGCGGAAACCGTGGTCTGCGTCTGGTTCGGGCGGCCCCAGTCCGCGAAGACCGTGGCCGTCACCGTCGCGGGGCCGAACACGGCCTGCGCGTGGGAAGCGTAGTAGTGCGCGCGGATTTTGTAGGTGCCCTTGCGGGCCGCGCGCAGCATGTACTCCTCGGGGCCGTAGCCGTCCGTGATGTCGCGCGACACGTCGCCGCCGGACCGCGTCCTGCGGTGCTGGTAGTACGCCTCCTCGCCGGAGGGCTCCGTGACGTGGATGTCCACGTCCGTCTCGTCGGCGTCCCACGACATCACGACGCGCACGTCGCAGTCCGGCACGTCGCGCAACCCCTCCGGCAGCGGCGGGAACGATTCCGCGCCGGCGACGGCGGAGTTGGCGCACCACGCCAGCAGCGCGTTGTGCTCCTCCACGGCGAACACCGCGACGTCCGTCGCGTGCCGCGCCCACGGTTCCAGCGCGGCCTTGCGGTACGTCGCGAGCGCTTCGGCGGCGAAAGCGGACCGCCTGGCGGCGTCCGTCTCCGCGCGCGCCGCCGCTTCGAGCG
>JAFUXX010000447.1 GCA_017476965.1 Kiritimatiellia bacterium
CGGACGCAGAGCTGCGCGAGGCGCCCCATCGAGTGGCAATGCACGACGTCCGGCCGCCAGGCGCGCAGCTCCCGCTCCATGGCCGGGGCGAACGGGTTGCCGCCCTTGCGGTCGAGCGCCGCCTTCGTCGCCGCCGTCATCGGCCACCACGGGTAGACGCACGGGAAGCGGAAGACGGGCACGCCGTCGAGAGTCGAGCGCGGCTCGCCGCCGAGCGCGTCGGTCGCGAAGACGCGGACGTCGTGCCCGGCCTCGCGCTGCGCCTTGGCGAGGTGCCGGACTTCCTGCTCGATGCCGCCCCAGTGGTCCAACGAAAGGCGGCGGAGGACGTGGGCTATTTTCATCCCGCCCTCCTCCTCGCGCGTTCGCGCCAAACGCGCCACAGGAACGTCCAGTTGCCGACCATGTAGCGCCGGAACATCCGGCGCGGCTCCGCAGCCAACCGCCAAACCCATTAGCTGCGCAGCGCGCGGACGAACCTCGGCGCGCGCGGAATCCGGCCGCTCAGGTTGTCGAGAAGGCCGCCCACGGCGATGAAGCAGCCCACTTCCGGCAGGTCGTTGCGGTGCGCGGCGATCCACTTCTCCTGGATCGGGACGCCCATGGCGACGAGAAGAACGTCGGGCCGGGCTTCGCGGATCTTCGCGATGGCATCGCCCCAATCGTCCTGGTAGCCGTCCATCGCGCCGAGGAACCGCGACTGCGGGTAGGCCGCCGCGCATTTTTCGAGCGCCTTTTGGGCGACGCCGGCACGGCCCCCCAGAAACCAGAACGACAGCCCGCCGGCCGCCATCGCCGCCGGCACCAGGTCCGTCCCGCACAGGTTTTCGGGAATCGCGAAGCCCAGCGCCTTGCCGGCGATCTCCACGCCGATTCCGTCCGGCCACACCTTGTCGCACTCGCGCTTCAGGATGGCGCGGTACCTCCCGTCGGCGCGGGAAACGTTCAAGCAGTGCGCGTTGGCGAACGCGAGGAACTTTCCTCCTCCCGACCGGATGCAGTCGATCGCCCGGGCGCTCGTGTCGGCGTCGATCCGGACCCCGAACACCGAAGCCGCGCACGGCGACGGCCGCTTGTCGTCGTCGAGCAGGCGGACGAGACCCTCCGCATGGCGCTCCCAGGAAAAACAGGCGGCGCGCCGGAACCCGCTTTGCATCCGCGCGGCGCGCTCCCCGGCGGGTTCGACCAGAAGCCTCTGCAACGTGCGGGCCATGTCCTCCACGTCGTACGGGTCGAAGGTCAGCGCGACGCCGCGGCCGAGCTCGCCCAACGAGCCGTTTTTCGAGCAGGCGCACGACAGGCCCCGCGCCATGGCCTCCACCAGCGACAGGCCGAAGCCCTCGAAAAGGCTCGGGAACACGTAGTAGCCCGACTGGGCCCAGATCGTCTCCAGCGCATCCTCCGGCGCGAAGCCGGCAAAGCGGATGTACTTCGCGTACGGCGACACCGAAACCCTGTCGTGGACGGCGTCCGCCCCGTTCCAGTCCGCGCCGACGAAAACGAGCCGGTGCGCCTCCGCCAGCTCCCGCGGAAGCCTCTCGTAGGCTTCGACAAGCCGGATGTGGTTCTTGCCGGGATTCTCGATGCGCGAAATGTAGAGAATTCCCGACCCGTTCGACGGGTGGTCGAAAACCTGGATTTCCCCCGAGACGTCGCCGGGGCCCTCGTACAACACCTCGATGTCGTCCGGCTGGCATTTCCAGAAGCGGACCATGTCGTCCTTCGTCGACTGGCTCACGGCCGCGAAGGTCCGGGCGTTCCTGGCGAAGACCGGCAGGATGCGGCGCGCGTAGAACATCCGCAGGGACGAATACTTTCCGGCGACCTTCCACGTGGCCAGGTCGTGGACCGTGGCGACGGTCGGCAGCGGGTAGAAGGCGCAGACGCGGCGGTTCGCGACGCAGAGGACGAACCCGTCGAACTCGTTGCGGTGCCTCCGGATGCGGAACGGCAGGACCAGCAGGTGCCACAGCATCGAAAGGACCGGGCGGCGCGCCAGGCGCGGGGCGCGCCACGCCGGCGGCGGCGGATTGCCGTCGGCGACGACGTCCGACGGCTCCACGCCGGGTTCGAGGACCAGGACGAGCTC
>JAFUXX010000056.1 GCA_017476965.1 Kiritimatiellia bacterium
GGCGCGGGGAGGGCGAAGACGTGGGTGTGGCCGCCGGACACGGCGAGGCCGACGCGCGGGTGGCACAGCTCCGGGTCCGGCGCGGCGGGGTCGAGAAACGGGGAATGCAGGTGCGCTTCGACATGGTTCACGGCGCGGAGCGGCTTGCCGAGGCGCAAGGCGAGGCCTTTCGCGAACGACCACCCGACGAGCAGCGAGCTGGCGAGCCCCGGCCCGCGCGTCGCGGCCACCGCGTCGATGCCGCCCCAGCCGACGCCGCTTTCCTCCACCGCCCGCTGCACGATCCCTGGCAGGAGCCGGACGTGGCACCGGGACGCGATTTCCGGCACCACGCCGCCGAACGGCACGTGCTGCCCCTGGGTGTGGACCACGCACGAAAGCGTCTCGCGGCCGTCGCGCACGACCGCGGCGGACGTTTCGTCGCAGGATGTTTCGATTCCGAGTACCGTCATCTGGATTGCGGATTCTTTTCCGAAATTGCCTTCACGGCCGCTTCGAGCGGTGCGTCACGCACTTCGGCGAGACGCTTGCGTTCGGTTTCGGAAAACGTTTCCGGGTCGGCCGCCGCGCGGCGCGCGGCCCAGGCGTCCGAGGCGGCGTCCGGCCCCTGCGGCACCTTCACGTCCGGCTCGATTCCCTTGCCGTGGACGTCCGCGCCGGAAGGGGTGCGGTAATGCGCGGTGGTGATGCGCAGCGCGGACCCCGGGCGGTCGCGGAAGTCGAACGTGGACTGCACGGTGCCTTTGCCGTAGGTCTTCGAGCCGACGACCGTAGCGCGACCGTTGTCGCGCAGGGCCGCGGCGAGGAGTTCCGCGGCGCTGGCCGTCCCGCCGTTCACGATCACGGCGATCGCCATGCCGGGAAACGCTTCCGCTCCGGAGGCGACGAACTCCTCGTCGTCCTCCTCGGGCACTCGCCCCTTCGTCGTGGCCATCGTGGCGCCGTCCGGCAGGAAGTTGCCCGCCACCTCGACAGCGGCTTCCACCACGCCGCCGGGGTTGTCGCGCAGGTCGATCACGAGCCCGGAGAGCGTGCGCGGCGAGAGTTTCGCGAAAGCGGCGGCGAAATCGTCCGGCGTGCCTTCGTGGAACTCTTCGATGCAGAGGTAGCCGATTCCGGGCGCGACGCGGACCGCGCCGCGCACCGAGGATCGCACCACGGGGCCGAGCCCCATCGCGATCTCGTTCGTCGTCCCGGAGTCCGCGCCCGCGACGAGCGCGCGCAGGACGCCGCCGCAGGAGTCGATCGCGTCGGTGCGTTCGTCGGCGTCCATTTCCGCGGCGGGCGTCCCGCACAGGGCGACGATGCGGTCGCCGCCGCGGAGCCCGGCGGCGAAGGCCGGCGACCCCGGTTCCACGACCGAGACGCGCAGCGCGGAATCTTCGTCGAAATACGAAAAGCCGAAACCGTCCGTTTTGCCGGATTCTTCCTCGTTCTCGCCGTCGACCTCTTCCGGGGTCATGTACCTGCTGGCCGGGTCGAACGCCTGGAGCGCGCCGTCGATCGCGCCGTCCGCCATCGCGCCCCACGAGACCGGATCCGGATGGCGCTCCGACGCGGCCGCCATCGCCCGCGCGATCGCGAGAAATGCGCGGAAAGGATCGTCGTCGGTCCCGCTCCCGGCCTCCGCCAAGGCGTCATTGACGAGCGAGATGCGCTCCGCCCGGGCCGTCGCCTCCGCCAGGTCGGGCGACACGGGCATGGCGACGCGCTCGTACGCGGAGTCGCGCCCGAAACCGGGCAGTTTGGCGGAC
>JAFUXX010000448.1 GCA_017476965.1 Kiritimatiellia bacterium
AACGGAAACGCCGGCTCCGGCGGATCCATGCGCGCGGCAATCCGCGACATGCTCGCCGCTCTCGTACGTGGCGATTCTCTACGGCTGCAACCAGCACTGCTCGTACTGCATAGTGCCGAGCGTACGCGGCTCCGAAGAGAGCCGCGACCCGCGCGAAATCGCGGCCGAAGTCGCGGAAGAAGCGGCGCGAGGCGCGCGCGACGTGTGCCTGCTCGGGCAGAGCGTGATGCGGTACGGCCGCGCGGGAGGCTTCGCGTGGCCGGAGGACATCCCGTCGCCGGGCGGCTACACCGAGCCGCTGCCGCGGCTGCTCGAATACGTGGCGCGCGAGGTGCCGCAGATCGCGAGGCTGCGCTTCACGTCCGGGCACCCGTCGGGCGTGACGCCGGAACTCGTCCGCGCCATGCGCGAAATACCGGCCGTGTGCGAACACCTGCACCTGCCGATGCAGAGCGGATCGGACCGCATCCTGCGCGGAATGCGCCGCGGGTACGACCGCGAACGGTACATGCGGGCCGTGAGGATGCTGCGCGAAGGCGTGCCGGACGTCGCGATCACGACGGACGTGATAGTCGGCTACCCCGGCGAAACGGAAGAGGATTTCGAACTTACGCGCAGCGCGATGGAAGAGGCGGGGTTCGACAACGCGTTCGTCTTCAAGTACTCGCCGCGTCCGGGAACCGTTTCGGCGGCGATGGAGGACGACGTGCCGGAAGAGGAGAAGAAGCGGCGCGACCAGGTGCTGCTCGCCGACCAGGACGCGCGCGGCCTGCGGTGCAATTCGCTTTGGGTCGGCCGCACGGTCGAGGTGCTCGCCGAAGGTCCTTCGCTGCGCAACCCGGACCGCTGGTCGGGCCGCACCCGGCAGAACAAGATCGTCGCCTTCGACCCGCCGGCCGGAATCGCCAAAGGCGCGTTCGTCGACGTGAAAATCGAAACCGCCCACCCGCAGACGCTCATCGGCGCCGCGGTTCCGGGAACGGTCCGCGCGGTCTGACGGCGCGGGCGGCGCGCTTTTTCAGCGCGCGGCGGCGCGGCGTGATTCCACGACCGGGGCGAGACGGTCGCGCATTTCGAGCAGGAGGCTCTCCGTTTCCGGCCAGTCGATGCAGGCGTCGGTGACGGAGAGGCCGGGGCGCAGGAGGCGGATGTCCTTGGGGATGTCCTGCCTGCCCCATTCGAGGAAGCTTTCGAGCATTATGCCGCGGATCGAAGAGTTGCCGTTTTCGATCTGCGAAACGACGTCGCGCAGGACGACGCGCTGCTCCTCGGGACGCTTGTGGGAATTGGCGTGGGAGCAGTCCACCACGATCGCCGGAGGAAGGTGCGCGGCCTTGAGGAGGCGTTCGCATTCGGCGACGTGGGCCGCGTCGAAATTCGGCTCGTGGCCGCCGCGCAGCACGACGTGCGCGTAGTGGTTGCCGCTCGTGGCGAAAACGGCGGGCAGGCCGTCGTCCGTGATGCCGAGGAAGTGGTGGCGGCCGGAAGCGGAAGCGATGCCGTTCACGCAGGCTTCAAGCGAGCCGTCGGTGCCGTTCTTGAACCCGACGGGCATCGAAAGGCCGGACGCCATTTCGCGGTGCGTCTGCGCCTCGGCCGTGCGCGCTCCGATGGCGGACCAGCTGACGAGGTCGCCGAGGTACTGCGGCGTGAGGGTGTCGAGGAACTCCGTCGCGGCGGGGAGGCCGAGACCGGCGACCTCGACGAGGAAGCGCCGCGCCATCGTTAGGCCGTCCTCGATGCGGAAGGTGTCGTCGAGATACGGGTCGTTCACGAGGCCCTTCCAGCCGAGCACGGAGCGCGGCTTTTCGAAGTACGCGCGCATGACGACGAGGACCGTGCCGGAGACCTCCTTCGCGATTTTCTTCAGCCTGTGCGCGTAGGTCGCGGCGGCGTCGAGATTGTGGATCGAGCACGGGCCGACGATCGCCATGAAACGCGGGTCGTCGCCGTCGAGCACGCGCTCGACCGCTTCGCGGCCGGCGCGCACCGCGGCTTCGGCGGCGGGCGTGGCTGGCACCCGCTCCCGAAGCTGCGCCGGCGTGGCCAGCGGCTTGATGGAGCGGATGTTGACGTTTTCGAGAACGCGTTCGCTCATTTGGCGGGGTCGAGCAGGGAACGCAGCGCGGCGACCGGATCGGGCGAGCGGACGAGCGCTTCGCCGACGAGAAACCGCGTGAGGCGCGGGCAGGCGTCGCGGACGGCCTCGATGTCGGCGCGGGAGCGGATGCCGGAGTGGCAGACGAGCGTCGTCGTTTCGGGAAAGAGCGCGGCGAGGCGGGGCGGGCGGGAGAGGTCCGTCTCGAACGTGTGCGGATCGCGGCTGTTGAGGCCGACGAGGCGCAGGGCGGACGGGCAGGACTCCCCGGCGCGCAGCGCGCGCTCGGCGTCCTTTTCGTCCGCCACCTCGGTGAGGACGTCGAGCCGCAGGTTCGCCGCCGAATCGAAGATTTCGCGCAGCACGCCGTCGTCCTCCACCGCGCGGACCGTGACGAGGATCGCGTCCGCGCCGGTGCCGTAGGAGCGCGGCACCTGGTACGGGTCGATGATGAAGTCGTTGCGCAGCACGGGGAGGCGCGCCGCCTCGCGCGCCGCTTCGAGGTCCTCCACCGAACCGTGGTAGAACTTGCGTTCGGTGACGACGGAGATCGCGGAAGCGCCGGCGGACTCGAAAGCGCGCGCGAGGAACTCCGGATCGACGTCCTCGCGGATCGTGCCCACGGGAGAGGCGCGCTTGATTTCGGCGATGATCTGGACGCGGCCGGAAGACGAGCCGATAGCGGCGGCGAACCCGCGGGGGGTGTCCTGCCGGGCGGCGACGAGGCGGGCGGAGTCGTTGGGCCCGAGCGCCGCTTTCATGGCCTCGTTGCGGGCTTTCACGGCTTCGACGATTTGCGCGAGACAGTCGGTCATTTCTTGTACGTGGCGCATTGGCGCGCCGGAGTTGCATGTGTTCGGAAAAGTTCGTTCAGTCGGCGGCCGGCGGGCGGTGGCGGCGGCCTGTCGGGCCGCGGCGGCCGGCGGGCGCGCCGCGTTCCTCTTCGGGCGGGATTTCGAAACCGGCGTCCTTCAGGACGCGCACGTCCTCGTCGTCGAGGTCGATCGGCAGGGGCGGCCCCTTGCCGTTCATGATTATGTCGAGGTTGATCTCGTGCATCCTGCGCTCGCGTTGCTCGGGCGTGAGCGCGGCGAGCTCCTCCTGGCGGGCCTTGCGCTCGGCTTCGCGCTCCTCGCGCTCCTTGCGGCGGCGCTCGCGGATTTCGTCCAGCTTCCTGCGCGCCTCGCTCTTGTCGCGCTCGACCTCCCAGTCCGCCTTCTGCGGCAGGGCGGAGAGGTCCACCGGGCGGCCGCCGGGCTGGCCGTAGGCCGTCACGTCGCCGCGGTTGGTGGAGGCGGGGTTGATCCAGATCGGAAGCTCGGCCTTGAACCCGCCGCGCGAAAGGGTGACCGTGGCGCGCGCGGTGTCGATCTTCTCGCAGGTTATGCCGCCGAAGGACTGCCCCTCGACGAGGTAGTAGGACGCGTTGTCCTCGCCGTCCGCGAAACCGACGGCCGGGACGCCGCGGAAGCGCGACAGCAGCGTGACCTTGATCTTGTCGAGCCCGGGCGGGATAGCGTACGGATCGGCGTCCTGCGCGCCCTGCGCGTTCTGCGCCTCCTGCTGGAGGCGCAGCGCTTCCAGCTCCTCGGGAGTCGGAGCCTTGGGGGGTGGCGGACCGAACGGGGAGCGGTCGAGAATCGGGCGGTAGCGCTCCGGCACGGAGCTTTCCGCCGCCGCGCCTTCCGCCGCGTCCGCCGCGCGCGCGGCGCAGACCGCCGCCGCGGCGGCGAAAAGAGCCGCCGCGCGGAAAGCGGGAAAAGTCCGGTTGCGCCGTGT
>JAFUXX010000449.1 GCA_017476965.1 Kiritimatiellia bacterium
AAGCCGCCACAGGCAATGCCAGGGTCCGCCGGAAAAGCGGCATTCGATGCGCTTGCGCGTTCCGCGGGCGGCGCGCCCGTGTGCCTCGGCCACGACTGGCTCGTCGGCATGCGCGGCGGCGAGCGCGTGCTGGAGCTGCACTGCAAGGCGTTTCCGGACGCGCCGATCGCGACGATCGTCGGCGACGGCCGTTTCGTGTCGCCCGAGATAGCGTCGCACAGGTTCCTCGCGTCGCCGATCGCCCGCATCCCCGGCGCCGAGCGCAGGTACCGCTCGTTCCTGCCGCTTCTCCCCGCGGCGGCGGCGCGCGTGAAGATCCCGCCGGAAACGAAACTTCTCCTCACCACGTCGCACTGCGTCGCAAAGGGCTTCCGCAAGCCGGCGGGGGCCAAACACGTGTGCGTGTGCTTTTCGCCCATGCGGTACGCGTGGCTCTTCTACGAGGAGTACTTCGGCCGCAACCCGCTCAAGGCCGCCGTCGTGAAACCGGTCCTCGCCGCGCTGCGCGCGTGGGACGCCCGGACCGCGGCCGGGGTGGACCGCTTCGTCGCGATCAGCCGCCACGTGGCGGACAGGATCAAGGCTTTCTACGGGCGCGACTCCGCGGTCGTGTACCCGCCGGTGGACCTCGACCGCTGCACTCCGGGCGACGCGCCGGGAAGCGGCGATTTCGACCTCGTCGTTTCGGCGCTCGTCCCGTACAAGCGCGTCGACCTGGCGGTGAAGGCGTATTCGCGCATGGGGCGCAAGCTCAAGATCGCAGGCGCGGGCGGGTGCGAAGAAGCGCTGCGCCGCGAAGCGGGGCCGTCGGTCGAGTTCCTCGGACGCCTTCCGGACCGCGACGTGACGGAGCTCTACCGCCGCTGCCGGCTGCTCGTGTTCCCGGGGGAAGAGGACTACGGAATCGTGCCTCTCGAAGCGCAGGCGTGCGGGCGGCCGGTCGTGGCGTTCGGCCGCGGCGGCGCGCTCGAAACGGTAAGCGAAGGCGTGTCCGGAACGTTTTTCGGCGAGCAGACCGTCGAAGCGCTCGAAGAAGCCGTGGAACGAGCGGCCGCCGCGCGCTGGGACCCGGCCGCGATCCGCCGCCACGCGGAGAAATTCGGCCCGGCGCAGTACCTCGAAGGCCTGGCCCGCGAAATCTCCGCGGCGATGGAAGGCTGACAGCCGCTACAGCCAGCCGAATTCCGCGGGCATCGCGACGGGCGCGAGCGCGCCCCAGCCGCAGAAGTCGAACCCCGAGCGGTTCTTCGGGCGCTCGCACTGCTCGGGGGAGACGTTCTCCCAAACCGTGCCGGTGCGCACCCAGAGCTCGGCGTTGGCGTTGTACCAGCGGCGGGCGGACTCCTCCGCGAAATCCGTTTCGCCCCACTCAACGAGCCCCCTGATGGCGGCGTAGGTGGTGGGCGGCCACGACGCCCCGAGCCAGTAGCCGTTCTCGGGGTCGTAGTCGGGATCGGCGGCGGAAAGCGCGGGGAACGGCACGGGCCTGCCGAAGCGGGCGGGGTCCTTCAGCGCGGCCACGACGCGCGGCACGCGCTCCTCGGACGCGGTGCGGGAAAGCAGCGCCCAGAACCCGGCCGCGCAGTGGCGCGGGATCACGCCGTCCGGCCCGCGGTCGCAGTACCAGCCGCCGGCTTCGTCCCAGCACAGCTCGTTGACGGCTGCGCGCAGAGCGGCGTGTTCGGCGTCGAACGCGGCGGACTCCTCGCCGAAGCGCAGCTCGCGGGCGATCATGGCGAGGCACATCGCGTCGAGCGCCATCTGGCTCGTGAGGTCGACCCAGCCGGCCTGGACGTTCCACGAGAGGAACGCGCCGCGCTCGTGGAGCCACGAGTCCCACATCCCGCGCGAACCGGGTTCGAGGATTTCCGCGGTCATCCGCACGCCGCCGCGGGAGTACTCCTCCGGCGACATCCCGCGCGGGTAGCGCGGGATGTCGTCCATCCCGCAACCGAAGTGGTCGCCGGCGTAGAGGCCGTCGGGGCGGCGGAAACGCCTGGCGCACGCCTCGTGGTGGCGGACGAGCTTCGGCCACGTTTCGAGCAGGCGCGCGCGGCCGGTGATCCCCTCGCGGAAGAGCGTGAGCTCCGCCCACGAAAGCAGCGGAGGGGCGAAAGCGACGGGGTGGCGCGAGTCCCAGACCTCCACGCCGCGCGCGTCGTACTGGCGGGCGACGAAGCCGTCCGGCTCCGCGAGCGCGAGGAGGTTGTCGAGCGGCCCGGTCACGGGGAACTCCCCGCCCGGCGCGTGGCGGGCCCACATGGCGCCGAAAACGGTGTCCCACAGGAAGAAGCCGGAGAAATGGCCGCCCGTCGAAAGGCGGGGCTTCATCGGCACTGGAGGCTCGCCGGCCTCGGCCTGGAGGCGCGCGGTTTCGGCCATCTTGCGGCGCGCGATTTCGAGCGCGGCGTCGCGGTAGCGTTTCACGAACGACTTGTCGGAAGCGTAGTCTTTCATCTCGTCTGCGCCGGGTCTGCCGGCAGGCGCGCCACGCGGCGCGCGGACGGTGCCCGATTGTACCCGCCCCGCCCGCCCCGGGCAAGTTCCGCGGGCGCGCTTGCCCGCGGAAGCGGCGCGTGGTAGTATCCCGCGCATCCCCCGACGGGGGCGAGGAGGGGCGGCTCCGCCGCCCGGCGCTCCATGTCGCGGGACCATTGCAAGGAAACGCCATGTGGGATTATTCCGACAAGGTTCTCGACCACTTCCACAATCCGCGCAACGTCGGCACGATCGAAAATCCCGACGGCGTGGGCGAAGTGGGCGCGCTCGCCTGCGGCGACGCGTTGAAACTGATGTTCAAGCTCGGTCCTGACGGCAGGATCGCCGACGTCAAGTTCCAGACGTTCGGATGCGCGAGCGCGATCGCGTCCTCCTCCGCGCTCACCGAGATGATCAAGGGAATGACGCTCGAAGAGGCGGCCAAGGTCACCAACGCGGACATCGCGAAGTACCTCGACGGCCTGCCCGAGCAGAAGATGCACTGCTCCGTGATGGGCATGGAAGCGCTCGAAGCGGCCATCGCGAACTACAAGACCGGCGACACCGCGGTCCGCGAGCTCAAGGACGACCCGCTCGTGTGCACCTGCTTCAACGTCCACGAAAGCGAAATCGTCGAAGCGGTCCGCATCAACAAGCTGACGACCGTCGAGCAGGTGACCAACTACACCAAGGCCGGCGGCGCCTGCGGCAAGTGCAAGGGCGCGATCCAGGCCATCCTCGACCGCGAGCTCGGCCGCGCGGCGCCCAAGCCCGCCGCTCCGGCCGCTCCGGCCGCGTTCGCCGACCTCACGCCCGCCAAGAAGGTCCTCGCCGTCGAAAAGGCGCTCGACAAGGAGGTCCGCCCCGCCCTCGCCATCGACGGCGGAGACGTGGAGCTGGTCGACGTCGCGGGCAAGACGGTGCAGGTCCGCTTCCTCGGGCACTGCGCGCACTGCATGGCCGCAGCCCTCACGCAGGACGGCCTCGTGCAGAAGAAGCTCCGCGAAGCGCTCGGCGACGACGAAATCGCCGTCGAGCTCGTCCCGTAGCGCCGCGGCGGAGGAGGTTTTCCGATGACGACGGAAGGAAAGGCCGCTCCGGCCCTGCACTACCTCGACAACAACGCGACGACGCGTCCGGCTCCGGAGGCGGTCGAGGCGATGCTGCCGTTCCTCACGGACAAGTGGGGCAACGCTTCAAGCATGTACGAATTCGGCGGGCGCGTCCACCGCGACATGGAGGAGGCGCGCGCCAAGGTCGCGTCCTTCCTCGGGTGCGACCCCGGCGAAATCGTCTTCACGAGCTGCGGCACGGAGAGCGACAACCACGCGATCTTCGGCGCGGTCGAGGCCCTCGGGCCGGCGACCACGGTGATCACGACGAAAGTCGAGCACCCGGCGGTCATCCAGCCGTGCCGCGCGCTCGAAGAGCGCGGCCGGCGCGTCGTGTGGATCGGGGTCCGCGGCGACGGCACGCTCGACATGGACGCCTACCGCGCGGCCCTCGCGATTCCGGGTCCGAAGCTCGTCACGATGATGTGGGCGAACAACGAAACAGGCGTGATCTTCCCGATCGCCGAGGCCGCGGCCGAGGCGAAGCGCGCCGGCGCCGTCTTCCACACCGACGCGACGCAGGCCGTGGGCAAGACGACGGGCGTCGACATGTCCGCCGTGCCCGCGGACATGCTCTCGTTCTCCGGCCACAAGATCCACGCGCCGAAGGGAATCGGCGTGCTCTTCATCCGCCGCGGCACGCCGGTGCGCCCGTTCGTGCTCGGCGGCCACCAGGAAAAGAGCCGCCGCGCGGGAACCGAAAACGTGCCGTACATCGTCGCGCTCGGCAAGGCGTGCGAAATGGCGGCGGAAGAGACGCGAGACGGAACGCTCGACCGCATCCGCGCGCTGCGCGACAGGCTCGAAGCCGGACTCCTCGCCATCCCCGAAACCTCGGTGAACGGCAACCGCGAACTGCGGCTCCCGAACACCTTGAACATTTCCTTCCCGTACATCGAAGGCGAAGCGATGCTGTACCACCTGGCGGACGCCGGGGTGTGCGCTTCGTCCGGCTCGGCCTGCACTTCGGGCTCGCTCGACCCGTCCCACGTCCTCAAGGCGATGGACGTGCCGTTCACCTCGCTCCACGGTTCGCTGCGCTTCAGCCTGAGCCGCTACTCGACGGACGCCGACGTGGACGCAGTGCTGGACGCGATGCCCGGAATCGTGAAGAAACTCCGCGCCCTCTCCCCCTTCGGCCATTGATACCACTCTCCGCGCGGCGGCGCCGCCGGTCCGGAAAAAACACACAACGACAAAATGAATTTCACCGAAACCAAAGCCTGGGCGGAACTCGAACGCAACGTCGGGAAAATCCGCGGATTCTCGCTCCGCGACGCGTTCGCGGCGGACCCCGCCCGCGCGGAAAAGATGACGATCGACGCGGCCGGCTGGACGCTCGACTACTCCAAGAACCTCGTCGACGCCGAAACGATGGCCGCGCTCCGCGCCGTCGCCGAGGAGTGCGGGCTCAAGGACAAGATCGAGGCGATGTTCTCCGGCGAGCACATCAACGAAACGGAGGACCGCGCCGTCCTGCACGTCGCGCTGCGCGCGCTCTCGGGCGGCGCCGTCGTGGACCAGGGCGACGGCAAGGACGTCATGCCCGGCGTCCGCGAAGTGCTGGACAAGATGGCCGCCTTCGCCGAGCAGGTCCGCTCCGGCGCGTGGAAGGGGCTCTCCGGCAAGCCCGTCCGCAACGTCGTCAACATCGGCATCGGCGGCTCCGACCTCGGGCCCTGCATGGCCGCGATCGCGCTCGCGCCCTACTCGCAGCGCTCGATCCGCACGGCGTTCGTCTCGAACGTCGACGCCACGCACTTCGCCGAAACGGTCCGCGACATGGACCCGGAAGAGACGCTCTTCCTCGTCGCCTCCAAGACGTTCACGACGCTGGAGACGATGGACAACGCCAACACCGCCCGCGAGTGGATCCTCGCCCACTACGAGGGCGACGCGGCGGCGGTCGCGAAGCACTTCGTCGCCATTTCCACGGCGGCGGACGAAGTGGCGAAGTTCGGCATCGACACGGCCAACATGTTCGGCTTCTGGAACTGGGTCGGCGGCCGCTACTCGCTGCCCTCCGCGATCGGCCTCTCGCTCATGATCGCGATCGGCCCGGACCGCTTCCGCGAAATGCTCGGCGGCTACGAGGCGATGGACAGGCACTTCCGCACGGCGCCGTTCGAGAAGAACCTGCCCGTCACGCTCGGCCTGCTCGGGATCCTCTACAACAACCTGCTCGGCGCGCAGTCCCACGCTGTGCTGCCCTACGACCAGTACCTCGCGCGCTTCCCCGCCTACCTGCAGCAGCTCGACATGGAGAGCAACGGCAAGAGCGTGGACAAGCAGGGCCGCCGCGTCTCGTGGCAGACCGGCCCGATAGTCTGGGGCGAGCCCGGCACCAACGGCCAGCACGCGTTCTACCAGCTCCTGCACCAGGGGACGAAACTCGTCCCGGCGGACTTCATCGGCTTCCTCCGCTCGCACAACCCGCTGGGCGCGCACCACGTGCACCTCATGGCGAACTTCATCGCCCAGACCGAGGCGCTCGCGTTCGGCAAGACCGCGGACGAAGTCCGCGCCGAGGGCGCGCCCGAAGCGCTCGTGCCGCACAAGACGTTCGAAGGCAACAGGCCGACCAACACGCTCGTCGCGGACGAACTCACGCCCGCGACGTTCGGCGCGCTCGTCGCGCTCTACGAGCACAAGGTGTTCGTGCAGGGCGCGCTCTGGGACGTGTTCTCGTTCGACCAGTGGGGCGTGCAGCTCGGCAAGGTCCTCGCCAAGAAGATCATCCCAGAACTGACGTCCGGCTCCGCCCTCGCCCACGACTCCTCGACGAACGCGCTCATCGCCCGCTTCCGCGCGGCGAACGCCGCGCCCCGCGCGTGACGGCGACGCCGCTCGTCCTCGCGTCCGCTTCCCCGCGGCGCGCCGCGATACTCCGCGCCATCGGCGCGGAGTTCCGCGTTGTGGCGGCGGACGCC
>JAFUXX010000450.1 GCA_017476965.1 Kiritimatiellia bacterium
CGCGACGTCGCGGAGCGCCCCGTCCGGGGCGGAGAGTTCCGCGCGGGCTTCGCCGGAAGCGTGGAGCGCCCCGTCCGGGCCGAGCGTGAAGGCGACGGTTGAGCCCGATTCGAACACGCGTCCGGCGCAGGCGCGGCGCAGAGACGCCATGTCGCGCTCCGGCCCCGAAACGAACGCGGCGACGTCCTGCCTGCCGCCGAAATCCGGCGCTTCGCCGGAAAGCGTGTCGAGGCCGTCGGTGAAGAGGAAAACCGGCCCCGCGGTTTCGCGGACAGCGGCGGAAACGGCCGCGAGGTCCGTGCCGCCGTCGTACGCCCCGCCGATCGCGAGCACGGCCTCGACGAGTTCCCCGCGCGTGCCGAATTCGCGCGCCGGTTCCGGCTTGTCGCGGAACACGACGAGGCGGTAGCGCCCCGGAGTGCGCTCGATGATCGGCGCGTCGCCGGGCAACTGCGCGGCAAGCGTGCGCAGCGTCAGGATGTCGGAGTCGCGGGAACCCCCGGCGCGGCTGCCGGACGCGTCCCAGAAAACGGTGAAGGAATCGAGGCCGGGGACCACGGCCGCGTCGGACGTGACGGCCCCGCCGCCGCGCACCGAGGCGCAGAACCAGACGTCGCCGCCGGGATCGCGCTCGACGGCGGCGATCTTGTCGGGAAGGCGCGGAAGCGCGATCAGGACGTCCGACCGCGGCGCCAGGTTCGTCTCGGTTCCGGAAGCGCGCCACGTCCTGCGGGCGTCGGCGAAAAAACCGGTGTCGCCGAAACCGCCGAGCAAGGGCGCCGCGCCGCCCGCCGCGGAGTCGTCCACCTCGACGGAAACCGTGCGGCGCGAAAGCGTGCAATCCGGCATCGGGAGGGCGAGCGCGGCCGAAGCGCCGTCGGGACCCACGGCGAGCGGCGCGACCCAGTCCACGCGGACCGTCCGCGTCCCGCGGGCGGGCACGGGGTACACGCGCGTGCGCCACACGTTGCCTTTCACGGACTCGACGAGAGCGGGATCGACTCCGCGGCGCTGCTCGGTTTCGAACGCGACGCGCGCCTTCTCCTTGGGCACGACCACGCCGTCCACCATCGCGTTGCCGACGTCGAGCGCGCAGCCGCAAACCGCCGCGCCGTCGGGCAGCGGGAAAGCCATCGGCGCGGAAACGGCGCGGGAATTCGGGTTGCTGACGACCGTCGTCGTCGAGACCCGCGCGAACAGGCCGGACACGCGGGCTTCTATTTCGAGCGAATCGACCGTGCACGGCTTCTCGTCGTTCTCGCGCGGGACGGTGTCGATCCACGTCACCGGCTGCCACGGCGGGAGAGAAGGGACGGACGGCGCTTCCGCCGCAAACGCCGCGCCGGACGGGACCGCCGCCGCGAAAACGGCCGCGGTCGTCGCGCGGCGGATGGAAAATGCCTTCTTCACTGCTGCCTTGAACCTCCGCCGCGATTATGCGCGGCAACGCGGCGCCAGTCAACGCCGCCCCGCGCCACGCGGTTTGTCATACTTAAGGACACCGAACGGCGAAACCGAAGAACCGCATTTGTCAAATGCGAGGACACCGTAGAATCGGAGGCGATGAAAACCATGGCAGACATCACGTTCCGCGAAAGGTTGCCGGATTACCGCAAC
>JAFUXX010000451.1 GCA_017476965.1 Kiritimatiellia bacterium
GAGCGGGACCAGGACCTGCCGCGGTGTCTTCAAGGAGGAAGTCAGGAGACCGAATTGCGGTAGATCCAGTCGATCTCGTCGAGGACGCGGCCAGCGCCTTCGGCAACGGCCGAAAGCGGGTCGTCCGCGACGTGGACGGGCAGCTGCGTCGCCTCCGCGATGCGGCGGTCGATGCCGGTCAGGAGCGCGCCGCCGCCGGCGAGCACCATGCCGCGGTCCACGAGGTCCGCCGAAAATTCCGGCGGGGCGTTGTTGAGGACGAGCGCCACGTTGTCCACGATCTTCTGGATGACGTCGTTGAGCGCGTCTTCGCGGATTTCCTGCGACGTCACTTCCATCGTGACGGGGCGGCCCTTCACGAGGTCGCGGCCCTTCACTTCGAGCGCGAGCTCGCGTTCGAGCTTGTAGGCGGAGCCGATCTTGATCTTGATGTCTTCGGCCGTGCGCTCGCCGACGAGGAGGTTGTAGCGGGTGCGCATGTGGTTCATGATCGCGCTGTCCATCTCGTCGCCGCCGACGCGGACGCTGCGCGAATACACGATGCCGGAAAGCGATATGAGCGCCACGTCCGTCGTGCCGCCGCCGATGTCCACGATCATGCTGCCCGCGGGCTCCGCCACCGGGAGGCCCACGCCGATCGCCGCGGCCATCGGCTCCTCGATGATGAGCACCTGGCGCGCGCCGGCGTGGAGGGCCGCTTCCTTGACCGCGGTGCGCTCGACCTGCGAAATGTCGCCGGGCACGGCGATCACGGCGCGGGGCTTGAGCAGCTTGCGGCTGTGGCTGTTGACCTTGCCGATGCAGTGCTTGAGCATCTTCTGCGTGATGTCCGGATCGGCGATCACGCCCTGCTTCATCGGGCGGACGGCGAGGATGCTGCCCGGGGTGCGGCCGAGCATGCGCTTCGCGTCTTCGCCCACGGCGAGGACGCGCTTGGTCCCCTCCTGGACAGCGACCACGGAAGGCTCGCGCAGCACGATGCCGCGGTCCTTGGCGTAGACCAGCGTGTTGGCCGTGCCGAGGTCGATTCCGATGTCGTTGGTGAAAAAAGACTTGATTTTGTTCCACATGGCTTTTCGGCGGCGGAATTGAACGCGAAAAACGGGGCGCGGACGGATTGGATTCTACCCCATGAGCCGTCCCGCGCGCAAGGCTTTTTTGGCCGCGGCGCCCGCGGGGGGCGGCGGCGGGGGGCCCGAAGGGTCCCGGACGGGGGCTAGCGCCGCGTCCAGAGGCCCACGACTGGAGTGCCGGCGAGGCGCGAGAGGCCGACGGCGCGGGCGCACCCTTCGAGGAGCGCCGAGAGGGGCTTGCAGCGCAGCGCCCGGTGGACGACCATCGGGAAAAAGAACTGCCCGATGCGCCCGGCGGGGGCGAAACCGGCAGCTTCGAACGCCTCGCGCACCTGGCGGTGGCGGAAGAGCGTCCAGTGCCGCGTGTTCTTCTCGAATTTCTTCTTGGCGGCGAAGAGCGCGGGGGCGACGGCGTTGAGGCTCTGGCTCGTGGGGTAGTCCGTCACCACGGGCCCGCGCGAAACCCTGCACATTTCCGACACCAGCTTGGGCCAGGCGGTGCAGTGCGTGAGCATGCGGACCGCCACCACGGCGTCGAACGACCTGTCCGGGTGCGGGATGTCCACGACGTTGCCGACCTCGAACGCGACCGCGCCGGAATCGACGAGGTCCGCGATGCGGTGGCGGCAGCTTTCGGCGCTGGAAAGGACCGTGACCTTGTAGCCCGCGGCGGCGAGAGGGCGCGCGAGCTGGCCGTGGCCGCCCCCGACGTCGAGGACCGGCGCGCCGGGCGCGACGCACCGCCGCAGCAGGCGCATCACGGCGCGCTCCTGCA
>JAFUXX010000452.1 GCA_017476965.1 Kiritimatiellia bacterium
GCGGGCCGCATTCGCGATCGACGACGCCCGCGCCTTCGCGCGGCTGCCGTTCGACGTCGTTTGCGACGACACGCGCGCCGGGCGGCCGGGCGAAAGCGCTCCGGCCGTGGCGGCCGCCCGTCTGGCGGCCTTCCGCGCCGATCCGTCCCTCCTGTACGGCATCGACTTCTGCACGGCGCTCTACGACGCGGCCTGGAACATCTACGCCCCCATGGCCGATTTCGTCATCGCCAAGCCGTACCGGCTGCACTGGGGGCGAACGGCGTCGCGCTGGATCGAAGAGGAAATCGGCGCGGTCGACCTCGCCGTCGCCGCCGCCGCCCCGAAGCCCGTCGTCTGGGTGCCGGACCGCTTCAAGCGCCGCCGCCACGTGGAAGGCCGGGAACTGGAACTGCTCGCGTGGTGCGCGGCGCTGCGGGGCGCAAAAGGCGTGCGGCACCATTTCTGGCTCAACGACCGCAACGCCCCCTTCGCGGATTGCCGCGACGTCGGCGAAACGCTGCCTCGCCTGAATCGCGCGCTCGCGGACCTGCGCCCGGTCCTTTCCCCGCTCGTTCCGGACTCCGCCCGGACCGACCGCCGCGCAGCGGTGTCGGTTCTTGAAGGCTGGTCCGGCGACGCCGGCGCCCTGCTGCTCGTGCGCAACCTGCGGTACCGGACCGACGAAGAACCGGACGATGGCGGCCGCGCCCCGCGCTTCCGGACGACACCCGCGGAAAACGTCGCCGTCCCGTATCCGGTCCCGCCGTGGCTCCATCCCGGCCAGCCCGTCGATCCCATCGCCGGCGAGCGCTATCCCTCCGCCCGCGCCGGCGACGTCCTTACCGTCTCGCTCCCCCGCCTCGACGTCTTTCGCCTCGTCTGGATTCCGAACACGCAGAAATAGTCCCACGGCGGAACCAACATCGCGGGTTTTCACGGCAAAGGGCGGTTCAACCGCAACAAACGGATCCGTTTCCGTCCCTGCGCGGCCAAGAATAGCACATCCGGGCGGAAAAACAGTGGAAAATCAGTGGGAAATGCAGAATGAGGCGGGGAGAACATGTTCGCCCGATGAAAATCCGGATCAGTAAAGGAATCCGAAGAGCCACAACGGAATCCGGTTGCCACGACCGACTTCAATGCCGTCCACGGCGAGAAAACTGTCCGGGATGTCGGCTATCTGGCGGAACGTTTTTCCCCGTCCGCCGACCTCGAACAGCCATCTGCCGTCCACGAGAAAATCGCCTCGCGGGGGGAATTCGACCGACGAAACGGCGGAAAGTTGCGACAGCATGAACGCTTCCCGCTGCGTCCCCGCGTCCGGATCGGCGGAAAGGGCGGCCATGAGATTGGAATCGGCGCAGTAGATTTTGTCCGGCGTGGATAGCGTCTTGAGCCGTTTCGAGGAGGAGGAAAGAAGACGCAGCAACCCGGCCCGTTCCAATGAGTACAGGACGCGGACGCCCTGCTTCCGGTCCACTTCCAGCTCCCGACAGAGGGCCGTGACATTCACCGTCTGCGGCGGAACCGACGAAAGGACGGAAAGCATCCGGCGCGCCTTCCGGATCGTTTGAGGTTCCACGTCGTCGGTTTTCGGCCAATCGACGTCAAGGACCTGGTTTGCCGCGCGGAGCAACATGTCCCGGAAATGGGGGCCGGCTTCTTTGTAGAACGGATACGCCCCGTGCGACAGGTACGCTTCAAAATACGGCAACACGACGCCCAACCTGTCCAGAACGCGACGGGCGACGGAAACGTGGCCGGAAAGCAGCTCCGGAACGGTAACCGGCTCGAACTCGGCGATGCCTTCGAACGCCAAAAACTCGCGGAACGACATGGGAAAGAGCCTCTCGACGGCTTGCCGGCGCGAAAGATCGCCCCCGGTTTTTTCCAGCCGCAAAAGCGCCGAGCCCGTGTATGCGACATGAAGGCGCCGGAAATCATCGTTCAGGTTCTTGACCAGCGTCTGCCATCCGTCCATGAAATGCACTTCGTCGAGGCCGAGAAACGTCCCGCCGTGTTTGGCGTGGTATTCGGCCACCTCGTACGCCTCGCGGGAGGAGAGCCAGATGTTGTCGAGCGAAAGATAAAGCGCAGTGCCCGAACTGCCATGCGTTTCTTTGACATGCTGGAGCAAAAGCGTCGTTTTTCCCGTTCCGCGCGGTCCGAACAACGCCACCAGTCGCTGCGACCAGTCGATTCTCCGGCAAAGAGAACGTCGAAACGAAAGGTCCGTTTCCGAAATGCGCCTTTCGGAAATTTCGTAAATCCGGTCCAGGATTTTTTCGTCCACGGCGGTGTCCTCCGTCTTTCGTTTTGGTTTCTAGACCCAAAAAATTTGTGTATTTTATGGTTTCGAGACCCAATTCTCCTGCTCAAAGCGGATTTGTCAAGCATTTTCCCGTCACGTGGCAAATCGGAAAGTGACAGAATGCGACGGCTCTCCCTTCCCCATCGGGGCGGCGGTGTGGGGAAGGCGTTCAATCGACGTAGTATTCCGCTTCCTTTCCAATCACTTTTCCGTCCTTGATCCAAATGCACCGCAACTCGAAATGGGAATCTTCGGACGAACGGGTGTAGGCCCAGGTTTCGACCGCGGGATTGCTATCCCAAGGCCACGTTTCCAACGGCGTACCGAGAAGGGAAAGAACCCGCTCCTTCGTCATGCCCGTGCGGACCCACCGGAATTTCCAGTAGTTCCACTCCGGTGCATAGACGGTCGTGTCGGGAAAAAATTGCCGGAACAGCAATCCCAGCCATCCGTCTAGCGACAGGATTTCGTAGCCGACCGCCAGTCCGACTGCGATCAGAATCGAAAGCAGACAAGATTTTCGTTGTGAGCGATTCGGATTCATTGGTCCGGCCAGATTTTGTGTTCCCAATCGCCGAAGAAGATTTCTTCGACCGTTTCCGGGACGTCCACCTCGATATCGACCTCGCCACTCGGATGGAATTTGTTGACAAGGGCCGACCGGCAGATCACGAGCATCCGTTTCCCGTCGCACTTTGTCGAAAAACCCGTATAGGCATCCGAACTGGAAGTCAGGAAGCCGCGGATGGAAAGCGTCCTTTCGTCAGGCCGGAAGGACACGCGAAAGTTTCCAATTCCTTCTTGCGTCACATCTTTCGGAAAGAAGCCGAAACAACCAAGGGCCGGAAGCGAGGCCCCGACCAGAAGAGCGATGGTTCTCGGAAGCCGGGATTTCATGTTTGGCAAATGTCCAAGACGGAGATGATGAGAAACGGGAACGGAACGCGGGGACCCTGCGGAGCGGTTTCCCTGCACGGCCAAGGATACCACCTCGAAACGGAAAAACAGTGGAAAATTAGTGGGAAATTAGTGGGATATGCAGGGGGGGCGGAAAACGTCCCGTCCAGGAGGATTCAGCGCGCGGCGGGACGCGGGAGGAGGGACGCGGCCGTTTGGCGGAGAAAGGAGGGGCTGGACGGAGAGCGGATGATTTCCGCGGCGAGCCGGACGGCTTCGCAGGGACGGGTTTCGGAGAGAATCAAGAGCGCGACCGTACGGGATGCCGGGGACTGCAATTCGTCGGCGGCGAGGGAGAGGGCGCGGTCGGGGACGCCTTCGGCACCGGCCAGCTGAAGCGCGCGGAGCGCCGTCCCGGCCAACGTCGATTCGCGGGAAGCAAGCGCCCGTTCCAGCGCGGCGAGCGCGGTCGCGGCGTCTTCGGCGGAAACGAACGGGA
>JAFUXX010000057.1 GCA_017476965.1 Kiritimatiellia bacterium
CGGATACGACCCTGACGACCCGGGCGTCCGCGAAGACGGCAAGACCACCTTCCGGCAGCGCCTCTTCGGCGACCTCTGCGACTGCCGCGCCGTCGTCTTCTGCGGCCACCGCGTGATCGCGGCGCTGCCCCCGGCTGAATACTACTCGACGCGCACCTTCTACGTGGCGCTCATCGCCGTGGTCATCGGCCTCGTCACGCTCGCCTTCGTCCTGCTCGTGCGCCGCATCGACTTCTCTTCGTGCCGCCTCCGCGCCTTCTACGCCGCAGAAGACGAGCGCCGCGCCAAGGAATACGCCATCGCGGCCACGATCCAGAACTCGGCCCTGCCGGGGCCGCTCGCCCCCGTCGGAGGCTATTCGCTCGACGCCGCGATGCACCCGGCCCGCGAAGTCGGCGGCGACTTCTACGACTACTTCCGGCTTGACGGCACGCACCTCGCGTTCCTCGTCGCCGACGTGAGCGGCAAGGGCATCACCGCCGCGCTCTACATGATGACCGCGAAGACGCTCATCAAGGACACCCTCGCCGCGCTCCGCGATCCCGCCGCGGCGCTCACGAAAGTCAACGCAGACCTCTGCGCCAGCAACCCGGCCAACATGTTCCTCACGGCCTGGGTGGGCGTCCTCGACCCCGAAACCGGCGAAATCGCCTACGCCAACGCCGGGCACAACCCGCCGGTGTGGTTGAAGGTTGAAAGTTCAAAGGTTAAAGGTTCCGGGGCCTCTCAACCTTCAACCTTCCAACCTTCAACCTTCAACGAGTTCATCTCCGCCAAATCCGGGCCGGTGCTGGCATTCATGGACGGCATCCGCTACAAGCCGTTCACCTTGCGACTGGAGCCGGGGGAGGCGCTCTTCCTCTACACCGACGGCGTGACCGAGGCGCTCGACGCCTCCGGCGCGCTCTTCGGCGAAGAGCGGCTCCTCGCCGCGCTCGCGGCGGCGTCCGGCGCCGAGCCGCGCTCGCTCTGCACGGTAGTGCGCGCCGCCGTGGCAGCCTTCGCGGAAGGGACCCCGCAGGCAGACGACATCACGGTGCTCGCGATCCGCCGCGACGGCCCCGCCCGCGCCACCCGCTCGTTCCCCCCGACGCAGGACGGCATCGCCGGGGCCTCGGCGTTCCTCGACAAGACCCTGGAAAACTGGCGGAAGGCGGACTCCCCGGCAGCCTCCGCGCTCCACGTGATCCTCGACGAAATCGCCTCGAACATCGTCAAGCATTCCGGCGCCTCGGGCTTCGACGTCGCCTTGGAGCCATTGCAAGACCCGCCCGGCGTCAAACTCGTCTTCACCGACGACGGCGCGCCCTACGACCCGCTCGCCCACGCCGACCCGGACACGACCCTTCCGGCCTCCGCCCGCCCCGTCGGCGGCCTCGGCATTCTGATGGTCAAGAAGATGTCCGACTCCCTCTCCTACAATCGCACCCCCGACCGCAACCTCCTCGCCATCTTCAAAAAGTGGTGACGCGCCGCCCTTGGGGCGGCGCGGACGGGAATTTCCATTTTGCGGCCCGTTCTGGTATCCTTGCGCGCACTTGCGCAACTCCAAGGACTCCCCCACCATGCCAGACGCGACGCTTTCCCGCGAAGTTCTCGAAAACATCCTCTCCCTCATCACCAAGAACGGCGGCGGCGCCCTCGGTTCGGCCGCCTCGTCGCTTCTCTCGGCCGTGAAGCCCGCGGGCGGTCTCGGCGCGCTGGCCGGCATGGCCGGCGGCCTGCTCGGCGGCGCGAAGTCCGGCGCGGACGGCGTCCTCGACAAGCTCGCCGCCGCGGTCAAGGCCGTGCTCGCCCCCGGCGCCCTCCCCTCCGGCGTGGCGGACCTCTTCAAGGGCCACGTGATCGAAGGCGCCACCGCCGCCGCCGTCGCCTCCAAGTTCGGCGTGACGGAGAGCGCCGTGGCGGACGCCACCTCGAAGGCGGTCGCCGCGATCCGCGACCGCTTCCTCGCCTGATCCGATCCCAGCAGCCAAGCAAGCCGCCCGTGTACCTCCAAGCGCTGGAAATAAACGGTTTCAAGAGTTTCGCCAACAAGACCCGGCTCGTTTTCGAGCCGGGGATCACGGCCATCGTCGGCCCGAACGGTTGCGGCAAGAGCAACGTGTCGGACGCCATACGCTGGGTCCTCGGCGAACAGCGCGCTTCCGCGCTGCGCGGCGGCTCGATGACGGACGTCATCTTCAACGGGACCGACGACCACAAGCCGCTCGGCATGGCCGAGGTTTCGATCACGTTCGCGGACTGCGCGGGCGCGCTCGGCCTCGAATACGAGGAAGTCACCGTGACCCGCCGCGTGTTCCGCACCGGCGAAGGCCAGTACTTCATCAACAAGACGCCGTGCCGCCTCCGCGACATCCAGCGCCTGTTCATGGACACCGGCATCGGCACGACGTCCTATTCGGTCATGGCCCAGGGCCAGATCGACGCGATCCTCTCCTCGCGCCCCGAGGACCGCCGCGCGATCTTCGAGGAGGCGTCCGGCATCACCCGCTTCCGCGCCGACCGCCGCGAGGCGATCCGCAAGCTCGACGCGACGGACCAGAACCTCGCCCGCCTCGCGGACGTGATCGCCGAGCTCCGCCGCCAGATCGCCTCCCTCCAGCGCCAGGCGTCCCGCGCCCGCCGCTTCAAGGAACTGCAGGCCAAGCTCCGGACGATCGACCTCTACCTCACGTCGCTGCGCCTCGCCGACCTCGATTCCCGCGGCCGCGCGCTCGCCCAGGCGTTCGCCGCCGCGCAGGCCGAGGGCAACGCGCTGCGCGACGCCGTCGAAGCCGCCGAATCCTCTCTCGAAACCCTCCGCCGCGCCGTCGCCGAAGCGGAGCAGGGAATCTCCGCCGCCGTCGAAAAGGCCGCGGACGCCCACAACAAGCGCGCGCAGGCGGACGAAAAACTCCGCGGCGGCGCGCTGCGCATTTCCGAGAACCGCGCCTGGAAGGAGCGCGACGAGGCGGAACTCGCCCAGACCCTCTCCGTGCGCGACGCGCAGGAAAAGCTCCGCCTCGACCTGGAGGAAAAGCTCGCTCCGCTCGACGCCGCCGCGGCCGCCGCGCTCGAAACCCTCGAAGCGGCCCGCGCGAGGTTCGACTCCCTCCACGGCGATTCGGACGAAGCCCGCGCCGCGCTCCAGCGCCTCCGCGACCAGTCCGTGGAACTGGAGCGCACCAACGCCCGCCTCCAGAACGAACTTTCCGCGGCCGAAGCCGCGGACCGCGAATCCATCCTCCGCCACGAGCGCCTCTCGTCCGAAAAGACGCGCCTCGAAGCGTCCGTCCGCGACCTCGCGGCGCGGCTGGACGACGTTTCCGGCGAGGTGGAAACCCTGCAAGGTCTCGCCGAAGCCAATTCCGACGCCGCTCTCGCGGCGGAGCGCAAGCTCTCCGCCACCGGCGCGGACG
>JAFUXX010000453.1 GCA_017476965.1 Kiritimatiellia bacterium
GGCGCGCCGCCGCCGACCGGCAGCGGCCCGAGCATCATGCGGCGCGTCGGGCGGCGCGGGGCGGGGAAGGGCGGGGGAGCGCTCACGAGAACCTCCTCCACAGCCGCGCGGCGTCGCACCCCGAGAGCAGCACGAAGGCCGCGATTATGAGGATGCCGAAAACGTTGACCAGGGCGTCGACGAGCTTCCGCGGCATTTCGCGGCCCGTGGCACCGCGCCAGAGCGCGAAAACGACGTGGCCGCCGTCCAGAACCGGGATCGGCAGCAGGTTCACTATCGCGAGGTTGACGTTGAGGAAGCGCACGAACCCGACTGCGGCGGAGAAGTTCGCGAGTATCCAGAACCACATCGACGAAAGGATTATGACCGGACCGCCGAGCGACGTTCCGATGCGCTTTATCTCGCCCTTGCTGCGCTTGCCGAAGAACGGGGCGAACGTGCGCCACACCGCGGCGGCGTCCCCCTTGAGCTGCGCGAGCGGCGCGCGGTGGCGCGACCATATCGGGACCGAGGTGCGTACCGGGGACGCGAGGAAGCCCCAGCGCGCCTGCGACGCGGGAGCGACGATGGCGCCGACGATTGGACGCGGCTCCGGTTCGCCGTCGAGCTCCGACTCGCGCGGCGCCATTTCGACCGTGTGCGGCGGGTCCGTCCACGGGTACGAAACGACGCCGATTCCGATCGGGTTGCAACCGGCCTCCTTGACCGCCGCGACGAACGCCGAGGGGGAGGCGACGGAAACGCCGTCGACCGAGACGATCGCGTCGCCGGGCTGCAGCCCGGCTTCCTGCGCGGGGAAGCCAGGGGTCGTCATGCGGACGACGCATCCCGGCGCGTCGGGGACGGGCGGCGCGGCGTGGCCGGCGAGCGGCATTTCGAGGTGCACGACCTCCTGGCCCTTGCTCCTGCGCAGGACTTCGAGCGCCGCGGTTTGGCGTCCGGCCGAAGCCGCCCTGGCGAGAATCGTCGCCAAGGCCGCGGAGGAAACGGGGCGGCGGCCGCAGGCGGAGAGCACGACGTCGCCTTCGCGCAGACCCGCCGCGTACGCGGGCGAGGACGGGAAAACGCATTCGGCGCCCGGCGCGGCGGCGGGGGAAACGCCTTCGACGGACCACGAACCGAAGTCGTCCTTCTCGACCGGAACGGAAACCGAGGACTCCGCGCGGTCGTACGCGTTGGAAACGGCGATCTCGGCAAAACCGGCGCCCGAACCGAGGTGGACCTCCTGGACGAACTCCTGCCACGACGAAACGCGCCGCCCGGAGACGGAGAGCACGACGTCGCCCGGGCGCAGCCCGGCGCGCGCGGCGGCGGAGTCCGACACCACTTCGCCGATCACGGCGGCGCCGAAATCGAGATGCGGGTCGGCGACGGACGGCAGGGCTCGGACGAGAAACGCGAGCGGGATCGCGAAAAGCACGTTGCCCGCGGGGCCGGCGACGGCGACGAGGACGCGTTTCCACCAGACCGCCGCGGGAGCGGTTTCGCCGCCGCCCTGGAGAGTCTGCATCCCGGCCGGGTCGAGCTGCGGCAGGGCGACGTACCCGCCGAACGGGATCGCGCAGACCTTGTACTCCGTTTCGCCGCGCTTGCGTTTCCAGAGCGCGGGGCCGAAGCCGATCGAAAACGCGGTGGCGCGGAGGCCGAGCGCGCGGGCGGCGAGGAAGTGCCCGCCCTCGTGGACGATTATCGAGAGCGAGAAGAACAGCAGCACCGCCAGAGCCGCGAGCACCCAACCCGCCGCCTTGGCGGGGGAAACGGCCAACAGGAGCGCGGCGGCGGCGGAGTTCACTTGAACTTGCGGATGAGGTCCTTGAGCGCGTGGCCCGGCGGAATCATCGGGGTGATGTCCGCCTCCGGCTCGACGATGAACTCCAGCACCCAGACGCGGTCGTCGGCGAACGCCTCGCGGAGCGCGGGCTCGACGTCCTCCCTGCGCTCGACGCGGCGGGAGCGGGCGCCGTGGGCCTCGGCGAGCTTCACGAAATCGGGCAGGTACGCGGGCAGCTCCGGATCGGGAACGATCCGCTCCTGCTTCATGCGGCCGGCCTGCGCGAGGTGGGTCATGGAATGCACGCCCTTGTAGAGCATGTCCTGCCACTGGCGCACGTTGCCGAGGTAGGTGTTGTTGAGCAGGATCACCTTCACGGGGAGGCGGTGCTCCACCGCGACGACGAGCTCCTGCGCGTTCATCTGGAAACCGCCGTCGCCCGTCACGCACACCACGGTTTCGCCGGGGCGGCCGAGCTGGGCGCCGATGGCGGACGGCAGGCCGAAGCCCATCGTGCCGAGACCGCCGGAAGAGAGGAAGCTGCGCGGGCGCTCGTGCGTGAAGTACTGGCAGCTCCACATCTGGTTCTGCCCGACGTCCGTCGTGACGACCGCGTCGCCCTTGAGCAGCCGGTCCGCGGCCTGCAGCACCTCCTGCGGCATGATCGCGCCGGAAGGGGAGGGGTCGTAGGAAAACGGGTCCTCGGCCTTCCACGCCGCGCATTCCGCGAGCCAGGCCTTGCGCTCCGCGACGTTCACGAGCGGCAGGAGCGCTTCGAGGACTGCCTTCACGTCGCCGACGACCGGCAGGTCGCAGCGGACGCTCTTGCCGATCGCGGAGGGGTCCACGTCCACGTGCACGATGCGGGCGCGCGGCGCGAATTCGCTGATCTTGCCCGTCACGCGGTCGTCGAAACGCGCGCCGACCGAGACGAGCACGTCGCACGCGTCGAGCGCCTTGTTCGCCGCAACGAGGCCGTGCATGCCGATCATGCGCAGCGAAAGCGGGTCGCTTTCGGGAAACGCGCCGAGGCCCATGAGCGTAGTCGCGACCGGGATGTTCGCCTTGCGCGCGAGCGCGGCGAGGTCCTCGGACGCGCCCGCGGCCAGCACGCCGCCGCCGACGTAGAGCAGGGGCTTGTTGGCGGTGTTGACGAGCTGCGCGAGGCGCGAAACCATGCGCGGGTGGCCGGCGAAAGAGGGCTTGTAGCCGGGGCGGTCGAACTTTTCCGGGAACGGCACCGCGGTCTTGCCGACCTGGACGTCCTTGGGCAGGTCGATCAGCACCGGGCCGGGCTTGCCGGTCGTGGCGATGTGGAAGGCTTCGACCATGATGCGCGGCAGGTCGTTCACGTCGCGCACGAAGTAGTTGTGCTTCGTCACCGGACGCGTGATGCCGCACGTGTCGGCTTCCTGGAACGCGTCGTTGCCCACGGCCTTGGTGGAAACCTGGCCCGTGATCGCGATCATCGGCACGCCGTCCATGTTGGCCGTCGCGAGGCCCGTCACGGTGTTCGTCGCGCCCGGGCCGCTCGTCACGATGCACACTCCGGGCTTGCCGGTCGCGCGGGCGTAGCCGTCCGCCATGTGGGAGCCGCCCTGTTCGTGGCGCGGAAGTATCAGGTGGAGCGCGTCGGACTTCGCCAGCTCGTCGAACACGTCGAGGATGGCGCCGCCCGGGTAGGCGAACACGGTATCGACCCCGAGCCTTTCGAGCCCCTCGACTACGACGCGCGCACCCGTGCGGGGCGCCACACGGGCGGGCTCGGCCTGCGAAGGGCCTGTTTCCTGTTCGTTTTCTTTTTTCACTGCGGTATGCGGAACTGCGCGCGCGGCGGCACGCCGTACGCGTTCGGGAAGGAGAATAGCCGCACCCGCGCGGCAAGTCAAACCCATTTGACTTGCGGGGAAACGGCGACTACAATTCGCCGCGTTCAAACGATGGTTTGAAATTTCCGGGCCGGGATTTTGAATTCCGCGCCCGGGCACGGCGATTTCAGAAGAAACGGCTCTCCGGATGGATTTGACGGCACTCCGCCGCCGCAGGGACGCGGCTTTCGCGTGGCTGAACGCCACGCAGTTCCTCGGCGCTTTCAACGACAACCTCTTCAAGGGGTTCGTGACGATGTACCTGATCGTCATGATGCCGCGCCTGAAGGGATTCATGCTCGGCGGCGCGACGATCCTCTTCGCGGTGCCGTTCCTCTGCTTCACCGCGTACGCGGGGTTCATCGCGGACCGCTTCCCGAAGAACCGCGTGACGGTCGCGCTCAAGTACGCGGAGCTCGCGATCATGGCGCTCGGCGTGCCGCTTTTCGCGATCGGCTCGCCGTGGCTCCTCTTCGCGCTGCTGTTCCTGATGTCGCTGCAGAGCGCGCTCTTTTCGCCGACGAAGTACGGGATCGTCCCGGAGCTCGTGAAGAAGGAGCGCCTCACCGAGGCCAACGCGACGCTCGTGCTGTGGAGCTACCTCGCGATCATCGCGGGGTCGGCGGTCGCGCCCGTCGCGGCCGGCGCGTTCCGCACCGGCGCCGGGCTGCCGCTCGAAAAGGCGTACACCGCCGCGCAGTGCATCTGCGTCGCGGTCGCCGCGTTCGGCGTGCTGGCTTCGACGCGCGTGTGGCGCCTCCCGCCCGCCAATCCCGCGCTGCGGCCGGACATATTCTTCGTCCGCCGCCTCAAGAAGACCGCGGGCTGGGTGTTCGCCGATCCGCACCTGCTGCTGGCAATGGCCGGCACTGGCCTCTTTTCGCTCGTCGCGTCGTTCCTCCAGATCGACCTCGTCGCGTACGGGGTGGACGTCCTGGGCCTCTCGTCGGAGGCCGCGCAGTTCCGGTTCTTCTTCGCGGCGGTCGGCATCGCGGCGGGGGCGTGGCTCGCGGGCCGCCTCTCGCGCCGCAACGTCGAAATGGGCGTGATGCCGGTGGGGGCGGGGCTGCTCGGGTTCTGCGTGCTCGCGATCGCCGCGCACGGGCCGGACGTCTCCACGGCCGTTTTCGACGCGCTCGTGTTCGCCGCGGGCGTCGGCGCGGGCCTGTTCGTCGTGCCGCTCGACACGTTCCTCCAGCTCCGGCTTCCGGCCGAGAGGCGAGGGGAGGGGCTCGCGCTCAACTCGTTCGTGTCGTGGGTCGGCGTCCTGCTCGCCGGTCTCGCGATGGTCGGCGGCGCGGCGCTCGGCCTCACCGCGCGGCACGGCCTCTTCGCCGTCGCGCTCGCCGCGCTCGTGCTTTTCGGCGGCGCGCTGTGGACGCTGCGCGACTTCTTCGTGCGGATGCTCGTGACGGTCGCGGTGAAGAGCCTCTACAAGGTGCGGACGCGCGGGATCGAGAACCTGCCGGTCGACGGCCCGGCGCTTCTTCTCGCGAACCACAGCAGCTACTTCGACGCGCTGCTCCTGTGCGCCACGACGCGCCGCCGCGTCCGCTTCCTGATGGACCCGGGCATGATCGAGCGCTTCCGCCTTCTGAAGCCCGTTTTCCGGCTGTACCGCGTCATTCCGGTTTCCTCGAAAAGCTCGCCGTCCCAGATCGCCCGCGCGCTGCGCGAGGCCCGCCGCGCGCTCGACGAAGGCTACCTCGTCTGCGTGTTCCCGGAGGGCGGCGTGACGCGCACGGGCACGGTCCGCGCCTTCCACCGCGGCTACGAACGCATAGTCCGCGGCAGCTCGTATCCGCTCGTGCCGGTGTACATGGGCGGCTCGTGGGGCACTATGTACTCGTACTACAGCGGCCAGCTGCTCAAGGACTGGAAACGCCTCCGCCTGCGCCGCTATCCCGTGACGGTGATGTTCGGCAAGCCGCTCCCGACGCACACCGACGCCTTCCGCGTCCGCCGCGCGGTGATGGAGCTCTCGTGCGACTGGTTCGATTCGCGCAAGGACGAACACTCCTCGCTGGGCGAAACGACGGTGCGCACCTGCCGCCGCTACTGGCGCGACCCGTTCGCGGACGACACCGGCGGCGTGAAATTCACCTGGGGCCGCGCGCTCGTCGGCGGGCTCGTGATAGCCCGCGCGATCGAGAAGCGCACGCGCGGCTCGGCGCACGTCGGCATCCTGCTCCCGAGCTGCTGCCCGGCGATGCTGTGCAACGTCGCCGTCGCGCTCCTCGGCAAGAGCGCGGTGAACCTGAACTTCACCGTGGGCAACGCCGCGTTCGCGTCGGCACTGCGGCAGTGCTCGCTCACTACGATCCTCACGAGCCGCAAATTCGTCGAGCGCTTCCCGGACCTGCCGGTTCCGGAGGGCACGTACGTGTTCCTCGAAGACCTGATGAAGGGCGTTTCGACGGCCGCGAAGCTCGGTGCGCTGCTGCGCGCCAAATTCCTGCCGCCGCGGTGGATGGTCCGCTCCGACCGCACCGGCCCCGATTCGATCGCGATGGTGCTCTTCTCGTCGGGCTCCACCGGCGAACCGAAGGGCGTGATGCTGAGCCACCACAACGTGCTCTCCGAAGTGGAAGCGCTGCGGATGCTGCTCGCGACGTCGCCGGCGGACCACATGTGCGCCGTGCTGCCGTTTTTCCACTCGTTCGGCCTCATGGGGTGCCTCTGGTATCCGCTGCTCACTCACGTGCGCGTGACCTGCCACCCGAACCCGCTCGACGCGCAGACCGTGATCGACATCGTCCGCAAGCACCGCTCGACGCTGGTCTGGGGCACGCCGACGTTCCTGCAGCTGTACCTGCGGCGCGCGTCGCGCGAGGATTTCGCGTCGCTCCGCGTCGTCCTCGCCGGCGGCGAAAAGCTCAAGGACTCCCTGATCGAAGGGTACCTCGAAAAGTTCGGAATCCGTCCGCTCGAAGCGTACGGCGCAACGGAAATGGCGCCCGGCATCGCGGTGTCCGTCCCGCCCGGAACCGGCGGAGGCGTCGTCCAGCCCGGCTACAAGGCCGGACGCACCGGCGTCCCGTGCCCGGGCATCGCGATGAAAATCGTCGATCCCGACACCGGCGCCGAACTCGGCCCGAACGAGCCGGGGCTGCTGTACCTTCGCGGGCCGAACGTGATGCTCGGCTACCTCGGGCGGCCGGACCTCACCGACGCCGTGATCGACGAAAACGGCTGGTACTGCACGGGCGACATCGCGTTCGTGGACGAAGACGGCTTCGTCGCGCTGACGGACCGCCTTTCGCGCTTCTCGAAAATCGGCGGCGAGATGGTTCCGCACCAGGGGGTGGAGGAGGCGATCGTCGCCGCGGCCGGGCTCGAAGAGGGCAAAATCGCCGTGACGGGCGCGACGGACGAAAAGAAGGGCGAAAAGCTCGTCGTGCTCTACTCCGCGGACTGCGGCGACCCGGCGTGGCTCCAGGAAGCGCTCGACAGGGTGGAGGGGCTGCCGAACCTCTGGAAGCCCGCGAAACGCGACTGGCACCGCGTCGACTCGATTCCGCTCCTCGGCACGGGCAAAGTCGATCTCGCGGCGGTGAAAAAGCTCGCCGCGTCGTTCGGATGAACGTCCCGTTGGCGCGGTCGCTGCGGCTTCCGGCGTCCGGCACCGAGCTCGAGCTCGTCTGGAAGCCGGTTTTCGCGCTTCCGGAGCCGCATCTGCGCGTGCTCGACCACCGGCCGGCGGCGCAGCGGCTCACGATGCAGTACCGCGAAGGAACGGATCCGGGCCCGCGCGAATTCGTCTCGGCGCTGATGCCGCTCCTGAAGCGCGAAGCGGCGGCGCTGCTGCCGCCGATGCTCATGCAGATCGCCGCCGAAACCGGAATCAGCCCGCCGGCGAAAGTCCGCATAGGCGGCGCGACGGGGCGGTGGGCGTCCCGCTCCGGCAACGGCACGATCTCGTGCAGCGTGATGCTGCTGTTCCTGCCGCCGGCGCTCGTGCGCCACGTGATGGTCCACGAAATGTGCCACGTCGTGCACATGGACCACGGACCGGGCTTCCACGCCTTGCTGCATTCGCTCGATCCGCTCGACCGGGCTCACTCCGCGGCCCTCAATTCCGCCTCCCGCGACTACCTCCCGAAGTGGCTCGTCGCCGGCCTCGCCTGACCCCGCCCCCCTCCGCCTTTCCGAAAGCGCACATAACACATATTATGCGACATAGAGTGTTTTGTCTTGCCTTCGGGACCCGGTTCGGAGATAATGCGGCACACACGTTTCCAGAGAGTCCGTCATGCCAGTCCCCCGCAACAGAGCCGCTGCCGTCTACAGACCGTTCGATCCATTGCGGCACGCTTTGCTAGCGCTCCGCCATCTGAAGGCGATGTCGGATCCCGCGCTCGGCGGTCTCCCTTACGGAACGGTCGAGCCGTACCGGACCGTTCCTTTCGCCGAACACACGAGGCGGGACGATTCGGAGTACGTCGCTTCCTGGCTCGAAGGACTGTCCTGCGCCCGGGAAATGACCGGGTCGACGGAGGCGGACGACGCCATCGCCGCTCTCCGCGCCATCCTTCTCGACCCCGCCTGCTGGGACGACGCGACCGGCATCCGCTACCCGTCACGCCGCTCCTGGACCGGTCCGACCGACTACTGCACGGTCTCGGAGTGCGGCGCGGTCCTCTCCGCCCTCGCCCGCCTCGTCGAAACCGATCCGTCGGATACCGAAGCCCGCGAGCGCGGCGACCGGCTCGTCGCGGCGCTCGCGGCGAGCTCCGTCAAGCACGTCCGACGCCTCGTGCCGGAAGGCGCGTTCGACCTGCCGGAGCCAGTCCGCTTCTTCGCGAGCGACACGTTCGTGCGCGGCAAGGGCCTCGTTCCGGAGCTTTCCACCGGCTATGCGGACTGGACCATGCGCACCATGGCCCTGCTCTTCCCCGTCATGCGCTGGTACGCGGCGACCGGCAGCGCCGAAACGCTCGAATTCGCGCGCGATTTCGGCAACTTCGCGACGGGCTTCTCGCACTTCTTCGGCACGCGCACGGAGTTCCAGGGCGACGTGCATTCCGCGCTCGTCGCGGCGGCGGGCCTCGCGCGCCTCGGCCGCGTCCTTTCGCGCGACCGCTACGTGGCGCGCGCAAAGGCGATATACGACTACGTCCGCCGCAATTCCACCTCGTTCGGCTGGGTTCCGGAGTTCCTGCACTGGCAGATGCCGTCCGAGCAGCGCTGCGACGCGGTCTGCACCGCGGACATGCTCGTCTGCGCGCTCGAACTCGTCGGCTGCAATTTCCCCGAGTACTGGGACGACGCCAATTCCTTCTGGCGCAACCACCTCGCGCGCATGCAGTTCGAGGACGTCTCGTTCGTCCCGAAGCCCGCCAAGCGCCCGCGCGACACGCAGCGCCGCACGTACCGCGACATCCGCGAGCGCCTGCTGGGCGGGTTCTGCGGCTCCGCGACGCCGTCGTTCGTCTTCCTCGGCGAGCCGCGCATCGTTTCGCCGCGCGGCGCCGCGGCCGCTCCGTGCGCGATGCTCGCCGCCTGGAAGCGCGTTCTCGAAACGAACCGCGACCTCGTCACGGTCAACTTCCCGGTCAACCGCGAATCGCCAGAGCTCGAAGTCAAGGTCGGCTATCCCAACGCCGGCCTCGTGGAAGTCCGCGCCCGCAAGGCGTGCCGCCTCAACATCCGCGTGTTCCCGTGGATGGGCGGCCCGTACGAAGGCACCGTGGACGGGCGGCCCGCGGCAGTCGAGCGCCGCGAGGACCACCTCGTGTTCCCCAAACTCCGCAAGGGATCGGTCGTCATCTTCCGCCACGACCCGCTCCGCCGCAACGTGCTCGAAAACGTCACGTCGCTCGACTACTACGGCATCTGGCGCGGACCGGACACGGTGGACGTCCTCCCGCACGCCATCGGCACCGGCTACCGCATCTACCAGTGCGACACTTCCATTCCGCGCGAGCCGATCACCGCCGCGGAAAACGATTCCGTCGATTCGCCGGAGCCGTTCTGCGAGCCCCCGGTCGCCCGCGAGACGCGTCTCAACCGCCGCAAGGCTCCGCGGACGTAGCCACAACCGCCGGCCGTCCGCCGGCCCACTTCGCCATGCACCCTTCCGATTACCACGCCGAATACCCGGTCGGGCGTCTGCTGGCCGGCGACGCCGCTGAGGTCGAGGCCGCGCGCAAGCGCTTCGACGCCCAGCCGGTGGACCTCTTCATGCCGAACGAGGGCCCCTACCCTTTCCCGATGCACCGCACGACGCTGCGCGGCACGACGTCGGTTTCAGGTCCCGGCACGTTCCGCGGCAAGGAGCGCTCCACGCTCACGCTCGGTCCGTCGCGCGATCCGGGCTGGTGGATCGACCGCGCCGACATGCCGGAGCAGTTCCCCATCGCGGTGGACGTCCGCAACGTCTGGACCACGGCCCGCAACATCGTGCTGCGCGCCGGATCCCCGCACAACTACCTGCGCATGGTGGAGCACATCGTCGCCTTCCGCGCGGGTCTCGCGCTCGACGACGTCGAGGTCTCCGTCGCGTCCGGCGACCCTCCCCTCTTCGACCGCGGCAATCTCGACATCTACGAGGCGATCGAGAAGGTCGGCGTCACGGAGTCGGACCGCCCCGCGACGTTCGTCACGGTCGACCAGCCGCTCACGTTCGGCGGCTCGCGCGGCGACTTCCTCACGTTCCTCCCCGCCGCGCCCGGTTCGCTCGGCCTGCGCGTCGACTGCGCGATCGACTGGAAGAGCGTCATCGGCCGCCAGCGCATCGTGTTCGACGTCACGCCCGAAACGTTCCGCATCGGTTCGGAGGCGCGCACGAACGCGCCTCTCAAGGAGTACTGGTACGCGCGCACCGTGGGCAAGCTTTTCGCCGAAACGCGCAACCTCGGCTACACCAAGCAGAACATCCT
The DNA here is from genome assembly GCA_017476965.1 of Kiritimatiellia bacterium. GTDB lineage: Bacteria > Verrucomicrobiota > Kiritimatiellia > RFP12 > UBA3636 > UBA3636. The sequence goes on from JAFUXX010000453.1 coordinate 10,521, forward strand.
CATCCACGGCCGCCGCCGCTACCTCAACGCGCCGCGGCTGCTCTACGGCGGCCGTTCGCTGGAGCCCGTCTGGCACCGCGCGACGCTCGACCTCCTGGCCGCGGTTTCCCTCATGGGGCCGCACCGCTTCGCGGGGACGATCGTCTCTTTCCGCGCCGGGCACACGCAGGACGTGCTGATGTGCTCCAAGCTCGTCCTCCACCGCCACCTCGTGCCGCACTCCTGAGGTCCGCCGTGAAATCACTTCCCGCTTTTCGTCTCCGCGGCGCGGCGCTTTCCGCCGCCGCCCTCCTCGCGGCGCTGCTCCTCTCCGGCTGCGCGTCCTCCCCCGCCCCGTCGCGGCACCGCCGCGGCGACATGTCGCACGAGCGCGTTTCCCCGCACGAGGCGCGAGAGCTGCACGTGCGCGTGCGGGCCGGCCGCCGCTACGAGTACGGCGGCGACGAACTTTCCGCCGAAAAGCTCGCCAAGCGTCTCCGCCGCGACGCCGTTTCGAGCCGCGGCCGCAACGTCGACGTGAAGACAGTCGTCCTCGCCGCCCGCGGCGAAGTCCCCATGGCCGAGCTCCAGGCGCTGCGCGACTTCCTCGTGTCGAAGGGGCTGCCGTACGTCGTGATCCGCGGTTCCCGCGTTTCGACGGTGACCGGCCCCGGCATAATGCCCGCGCCGCCGCGGCGATGAGCGCCCTGCCGCCCGTCTCCGCCCTGCCCTGCCTCGCGCCGCCGGACTCCGCGGCGGAGCCCGAGATGCTCGGCGTGAAGTGGGACGAGCGCCACTTGCAGTGCATCTGGGCCGATTCGCGCCTTCGCCCCGCGCTTTTCACGACCGGCGGCGCGGCCGTCGAAGTTCTCGATCCAGGCCGCTGGAACGGCGGCCCAGGCCCCGATTTCCGCGACGCCGCGGTGTCCGTCGCGGGAGAAGTGCGCCGCGGCGACGTGGAGATCCACGTCCGCCCCGGCGACTGGTTCGCGCACGGCCACGAGGCCGATCCCGCCTACGCGTCGGTGGCTCTCCACGTTTCGTGGTTTCCGCCGGCCGACGGCGAAACGCTGCCAGAAATCCCGCTCGTCTCCCTGCGCGATTCGATGCTCGCGACGCCCGGCTTTTCGTTCGACCAGATCGACCC
>JAFUXX010000454.1 GCA_017476965.1 Kiritimatiellia bacterium
CCCGCCGCCCCGCGGCGAGCGAAAATCCTTGACCCGGACGGGGGTGGCGCGGATAATCCCCGTTTTCAACCGCAGGGGCCGCGCGTGCGCCCCGCGACAAGACCGGATTTTCGATAAATGGGCTGGTTCACCAAAAAACCTGATTCTGCGCCGCAGGAGCCGCTGCCTGACATCTGGCACGTCTGCCCCAAATGCGAGGCGCACGTTTTCAAGAAAGCGTGGGAGAGCGCGCTGAAGGTGTGTCCCAAGTGCGGCCACCACGACCGCCTCGGCGCGCGCGAGCGCATCGCCCTGCTCGTCGATCCGGGCACGTTCCGCGAGTTCGGCACGGAGATCACGCCCTCCGACCCGCTCGGCTTCCGCGACGCCAAGGGCCCGTACGCCGAGAAGGCCGCGGCCACCGTGGCCAAGCTCGGGCAGAGCGAGGCCGTCGTCGTGGGCTCCGGCAACGTCGAGGGCGTGCGCATCGTCCTCGCGGTCATGGATTTCCGGTTCCTCGGCGGCTCGCTCTCCACGGGCGCCGGCGAGAAGATCTGCCTCGCCATAAAGCACGCGATCGACTTCGGGCGCGCGTTCGTCATGGTCTCCGCCTCCGGCGGCGCGCGGATGCACGAGGGAATACTCTCGCTCATGCAGATGGCCAAGACGTGCGCGGCGCTCAACAAGCTCCGCGAAGCGGGGCTGCCGTACATTTCGATCCTCACGGATCCGACGACCGGCGGCGTTTCCGCTTCCTACGCCCTCATAGGCGACGTGAACATCGCCGAGCCCGGCACGCTGATCGGCTTCGCCGGGCGCCGCGTGATCGAGACCACGATCAAGCAGAAGCTGCCGGACGACTTCCAGACGGCCGAATACATGCAGGAGCACGGTTTCGTGGACATGATCGTGCCGCGCGCGGACCTCAAGGCGAGGCTCGCGACGCTTCTTGCCTACCGCAAACGCTGAAAGGACGCGGAGCGATGAAGAAGGAAAAGGACGCCGCGCCCGCGGCCGCCAACCCCGCACCCCGCGCCCGCACCGCGTGGGAGACAGTCCAGCTCGCCCGCAACCCGGGCCGCCCCGCGTTCCGCGACTACGCGGCCCGGATGTGCGACGAATTCGTCGAACTCCACGGCGACCGCCTCTGCGCGGACGACCCCGCGATCTGCTGCGGCCTGGCGCGTCTCGGCAAGCTGCGCTTCGCCCTCGTCGGCCAGCAGAAGGGCGTCACGACCGAGGAGCGCATCGCCTGCCGTTTCGGCATGGCCAACCCCGACGGCTACCGCAAGGCGATGCGCGTCATGAAGCTCGCCGAAAAGTGGGGCCTGCCCGTGGTGTCGCTCGTGGACACCTCCGGCGCGTATCCGGGGCTCGACGCCGAGGCGCGCGGCCAGGGCGAGGCGATCGGCCGCAACCTCCTCGAAATGGCCGGCCTGCGCACGCCGATCCTCGTCGTGATCACCGGCGAGGGCGGCTCCGGCGGCGCGCTCGGCATCGCTGTCGGCGACCGCGTGCTGATGCTCGAAAACGCGGTCTACTCCGTGATTTCCCCCGAAGGCTGCGCCTCCATCCTGTGGCGCGACGGCTCCAAGGCCCCCGAGGCCGCGGAGGCCCTGCACGTCACGGCGCGCGACCTTTCGCGCCTCGGCGTCGTGGACGGGATAATCAAGGAGCCCGAAGGAGGCGCCCACGCCGACCCCGCTTCCGCCGTGGCGCTCGTCCGCGAGGCCGTCGAAGAGCACCTCAAGGAGCTGCTCGCCGGTCCGTCCGGCGCGTCCCTCGTCGAGGAGCGCTTCCGCAAGTTTTCCGCGATGGGCCGCTTCGACCCGCGCAAGTCCGTCGTCCGTTCTTGACCCGCCGCCGCGCGGGAAGGAGGAACTTTGGCATGAGCGAAACCGCAGTTTTCTGCTTGCGTCTTTTCGTCGCGTCGGCGCTTGGCGCGACGATCGGCTTCGAGCGCGAATGGCGCGCCAAGGAGGCCGGCCTGCGCACCCACTTCCTCGTCGCGCTCGGCGCGTCGCTGGTGATGATCGTTTCGAAGTACGGTTTCTCCGACTTGACGCTGCCCGGCGGCGGCGTGTACCCCGGCATCCGCGGCGCCGATCCGGCCCGCATCGCGGCGCAGGTGATAAGCGGCATCTCGTTCCTCGGCGCCGGCGTGATCGTCCTGCACAAGCGCTTCATCATGGGCCTCACCACGGCCGCGACGATCTGGACGACCGCCGCGATCGGCCTCGCCGTCGGCGGCGGCATGTACGCCGTGCCGTGCGTGGCGACGGGGCTGGTCCTCCTGGGCCTCGAATCCGGGCGCCTCGTGGACAAACACCTCGGCCGCGCGCGGCGCGAGGTGCGCGTCGTGTTCACCGCGCCGGACGATTCGTCCGCCGAGCCCGCGCTGAAGGCGCTCGCGGAGGCCGGCGCGCGCCTGTCTTCCTACTCTTCCACGCCCAACGGCGCCGGCGTGCGCGTCCACGTCCTGCTCGAAGCGACCACCGCCGTTTCGCAGCCGGACTACCTGCTGCCCCTGCTTTCGCGGCTGCCCGGCATCCGTCCGGAAACGGTCGAATAGGCCCCGGCGGCCGCTCTTTCCGCTGGCGCGCGCGGCGTGTTGCGCGCCCCCGCGGTTTGTGGCATAATCCCGCGCAACGACAATGAAGTGCGAAATCTGCCATCTCAACGACGCGGCGCGCGCTGTCGAACGGTACGTCGACGGCGAGCGGCGGGAGCTTTTCGTCTGCGACGACTGCGCCCGCAAGTCCGCGTCTCCGCCTTCCGCCGCCTCCGAGCCCCGGTCGGTGACGGACGTGCTCTTCTCCCTCGGCATGCCGGTGCCGCCCAACAGCCGCGCTTCCGGCGCGGCGTGCCCGGTCTGCGGCATGGAGCGCGGCGAGGTCCGCCGCACCCACCGTCTCGGCTGCCCGCGCTGCTACGAAACGTTCGAGCAGGACATCCGCACCTTCCTCTCCGAGCAGGTGCCGGCCGAGCCGCGTTCCCGCGAGAATCCCGACGAGGCGATGCGCGAGCGCGCCGCCGGCAAGCTCGAGCGCGAGCTCGAAAAGGCCGTCCGCGAGGAGCGCTACGAGGAAGCGGCCCGCCTGCAGGCCAGCCTCCGGTCCCTGCGCCGCCGCGTTTCCGGTGGCAACAGCGCCTCCGCGGCGGAGTAGGGCGATGCCCCCCGCAGCCAAGAGCCAAGGCCGCCGCGGCCGCGACGCGGACTGGGCGGCCGATCTGCCTTTCGAAACGGTGCTCCTGCACCGCGTGACCGGCCTTTGGCGCAACCTCGCCGAGACCGTGTTCCCCGGCCGCGCGGCGGAGGCCGGGCTCGCCAACGCCCACGACAGGGTGGTGAAGGCGCTCGTCTCGACCGGCCGCCGCGGCGCGGAATGGGCGGTCTTCGAGCCCGGCTCCCCGCGCCCGGGCTGCCATTCGGGGTTCATGTCGTTCGACGGCGACATCTTCGAGGGTCTCCCGCTTCCGCCCGGCCCCGAAGGCCGAGCGGACAAGGCCACGGTTGCTCTTTCGGCCGGGGCTTCGACGCTCGCGCTCGTCAACGCGGAGGACCACCTTTCGCTCTTCTACGTCGGCGACGGCCCGTACAAGGCCCAGCTCAAGCAGCTGCAGTCCGAGGCCGGCGCGCTTGATCGCGAACTCGGTTTCGCCAAGTCCGAGGAATACGGCTGGCTCTCCGCCAATCCGGACCACGCCGGCGCCGGGCTCGTGCTTTCGTGCGACGTGTGCCTCTTCGGCCTGTGCGTCGCCGGCACGCTCGACGCCTCGCTGCGCGCGCTCGACCGCCTCGGGTTCTCCACGACGCCCATTTTCGAGCCCGGCCCCGATTCCAATCTCGACGCCCCCGGCTGCCTCTACCGCATCGCTTCGATCCGCAACGCCGGGTCGGAGGACGACATCGCGGGCCGCATGGACGCCGTGTGCCGCGAGGTCGCCCGCCAGGAGCAGAACGCCCGCATTTCGCTCGTCCGCGGCAGTTCCCCCGATCTCCGCGATTTCCTCGCCCGCTCCGTCGCCACCGGCGCCTACGCCGCGACGGTGGGCTGGGAGGAGGCGGTGGACATCGCGCAGGCCGCGTTTTTCGCCGCCGACTGCAGCCTGCTCGACATCCCGCGCAAGTCGCTCCAGAAGCTCAAGCGCTTCGCGCTCGACCTGTCTCCGGAGGTGCTTGCCGAGTTTGCCGGCAAAAGGGAGATCGGCGCGGCGCCGGAGGAAATCCGCGCCGCGGCGTTGAATGCGATTTTCCGTCCGCTTCTGCGGCAGTTGCCGTAGCGGCGGCGGACATTGCGGGGATCCAGCGTGTCGCGCCCGACGCCAGACCTTCCTTCCGGCCAGTTGGCGCTCCCGCGGCCATGGGGTTGCGCGGCGCTCGGGGCGGCTTTGCGCTGCGACCCGCTCCTGCTCGCGGTTTCCGGCGGCGCGGATTCCACGGCGCTCGCCGTGTGCGCCGCGCGTTTGCGCGCGTGGCTGTGGCG
>JAFUXX010000455.1 GCA_017476965.1 Kiritimatiellia bacterium
GCGGCGCCGCGGCGGCGGCGCGGGAAGAACGCCGCGCGGATCACGGACCCGTAGTACGAGCGGCCCGTCCACGCGAGGATGACGGCGTAGGCGACGGCAGAGCCGGAGCGCATGGAGGACATTACGGCGTCGCCGAGCACCGCGCCGTTGGCGCCGCGGTACAGCAGGCCGATCGCGGCGAGGGCGAGCGGCGAGAAGCCGACGGAGAGCGCGACCTCGGAGCTCACGAAGTACGAGATGCCGAGGAACGTGAAGTAGAGAGTCTGCCCGTTGAGGAACCAGCCGGACTGGAACGTCTGCTTGAGGACGGGCAGGCCGGACGTGACCGGCAGGCTCCACGCGCGCAGGTCCGGGAAAATCTCGGCCGTCGCGGGGAACGAGCGCGGGTACCACTGCGCGAGGTAGCCGAGGCCGAGGAAGCAGAACACGGGGAGGAACCCGGCCCAGAAAAGCGGGGCGCGGAAGAGGTCCGGCACGCCGGGCCGGCCGTCGCGGCGGCGGTAGAACGCCTCGGCGACCTGGGCCACGGGGTAGGAAAGCTGCTCGTTGCGGGACCACTGGCGGTGGACGATGTACTGAAGCGAAACGAGCGCGACGGACATCGCGACGAGCAGAGGCGCCCAGTAGAGCATCGGCGGCCACCACGCGCGGAACGGGATCGAGGAAAGCGGCACGACGCCGGATCCCTTCGCGAGGCCGGTGAAGAAGCCTTCGTACACGGCGCGGTAGCCGGGCAGCTGCCGCGCGGCGGGATCGCCGGGCCAGGGGTCGGGGAAAAGCTCGGGGCGCAGGAAATCGGCGAGCAGGCCGTGCGCCTGCCAGTCCAGATGGCTCGGCAGGTAGTACCACGGCAGCATGAGCTGCCTGTGGAAGTAGCGGAACAGGCCGGACGTCGGCGGGAAGCACGCCATGAGCGTGGCGGCCATGGCGACGGCGAACTCGGCCTGCGTCGGGCAGAAGCGCGCGCGCAGGCGGCCGCCGGCGCGGAAGAGGCGGTCGAGCGCCGACCAGAGGCCGTTCCAGAGCACCCCGACGAACATGAAGTACGCGAACGCGCCGACGGGCAGCTGCGTGCCGAGCATCGGCGAGGCGTCGAACACCGAATCGTGGAACGGCGCGAGGCCCGAAACGAGTAGGACGCCCGCCAGCCCGAAGGCGAAAGCGCGCGGAGTCGCGAACCGGCGCGCCGCCCCGCGGGCCGCGCCTGGATCGCTGCAAGCTGTATGGTCGTCTGCCATTTGGAAAGCCGCCGCCGCGGCCCTCTGCGGCCGGTTCCGGACGGAGCGCGAAGGATAGCAAAAAACGCCCCGCCGTTCAATCCCGCCGCCGCGGGACGCGAGGAGCGAGGACCCGGGCTAGCTGTCCTTTTTGGGGTGGAAGAGCTTGCAGACCTTGACTTCAACGCCGTTCTTCGCGAGGAACGCGGCGATGTTGGCGACGGTGGCGTCGGAAAGGACGTGTTCCATCTTGCAGGCGTCGGTCTCGGCCGTCTCCTCGTCGTCGCCCAGGAAGCCGAGGAAGGCGGTGAGCAGCTTGTGGCGCGAGAGGACCTTGCGCGCGGCGGCGAGGCCGGGCTCGGTGAGCTCCACGGAGCCGTAGGGCTCCTGGGACACGAGCCCGCGCTCCTTGAGCGCGGTGAGGGCGTTCACGACGGACGGCGTGGTGACGCCGAGCTCGGCCGCGATGTCGCGGACGCGCGCCGGGCGCTTCTCCAGGAGCAGCATGTAGACGCTCTCCAGGTAGTCTTCGAGGCTTGTCGTGAGTTTGCCGGCTGTCATGGCTGTTGCGTTCGGTTGCCGCCTTCCTCGCGCATGGCGCGGAAGAAATCGGTGAATTTTTCGGACAGTGCGGGAAGCATTTCGGCCTGGCGCTCCAGCGCCCACAGCACGAAAGACCATTTTTCGGCGAACTTGTAGTCGCCGAAAAGACGCGGGTTGTACCCGTCGAACCACTCGCGGCGGTTGCGGTAGTTCCAGAGGAACTGCCGCGTGCGGGAAGCGAAGCCCTCCCAGAAGGCGTCCGCGAGGGCCCACGGGTCGGCCGACTCGTGGCGGGAGGCGTACCCGGCCACCACTTCGGCGTAGCGGCGCAGGTAGAAATCGAAGCAGCGGCCGAGGTTTTCGGGCGTGCGCGAAAGGTCCGGCCAGCCCATCGTGCCGCGCACGGAGCAGAGGCGCACGCGGAGCGGCATTTCCTTGCCGAAGCGGGCGTCGTAGCCGAACTCGACTATCTCCTTGCCGATCGCGAAGCGCGAGGGCGAAGCCTTGTCCGGCGTGTACTTCTTGAGCACGAGGTTCTCCGCGGCGGCGGACCCCATGAGCACGATCACGGCGCGGACGATGTCCGCCGACTCGGGCGCGGAGGGGTCGCGGACGCCGGTGCCGGGGTCGCGCGGGCGGAAGGCGGAGGGCGGGAGCTGGCTGAACGGCGTGCCGGGATAGCGGTCGCGCGTGAAGAAGTGCACCTCGCCGGTGGCGCCGTCGTTCCTCGCGAGGAGGCGGTGGCGGCCGTAGGAGATGCCGAGCGCGCGGAAGGCGTGGGTGCGCGCGAGCGTGTACGCGCCGTAGCCGGTGCTGCGGCGGGCGAGGCGCTTCTCGATGCGGTGCCGCGGGAGCGGGTCCCACGCCGTCTTGAACACGATTTCGCGCGTCTTGCCCTCCCCCAGCCTCACGCGCTCGGTGGCGGAGCGCAGCTCGTACACGTTGACCCACTCGATGCGGTCGCCGTGGCTGATGTCGAGCTCCAGCTGGTCGAGGATGGCGATGGTGCGCGGGTCGGCGCCGTCGTGCAGGAAGCGGTTGCCGAGCGTGTACGTGGCGCCGGGCAGGGCGGTGCGCATCTCGTCGAACGGGCGCGAGAGGGCGTCGTGGTCGGCCTCGTACACCGCGCCGGTGAGGTGGCGGTAGACGGCTTCGAGGAACGCGGGGGACGACTCGTCGGCGTAGGCGGGGTCGGCAAGCAGCGAACGGAAGCGCTCGGCGATGGCGTCGAAGCGCTCCGCGGCGTCCGCCAGCGCGCGGGGATCGGAGAGGTCGGCGTCGCGCACGCGGGTCCAGAGGTCGAGCGCGGCCGGCACGAGCGTGCGCTCCGCGGCGCCGGGGGGCAGGCCGAAAAACTCCACCTCGTGGTGCGGCCCGAACTTGGGCAGCAGGACGTTCGGCGGCGCGTCGCCGGGACCGGGGCCGCAGAGCTCGCGCAGGCCTTCGCGGAAAGCCGCGGGATCGGAGCGGACGCTCGCGCCCCATTCGAGGAAGTTGCGCAGCGTGAGGAAGCGGACGCCCTTGACGCTGTGGTAGTAGCGCAGCGTGGAGTGCAGGCGCGAAACGGAAGCGCGCAGCGCGGCGGACATCTCTTCCGGAGTCCACGCCAGGGGCTTGATGCGCCACTCCTGGCCGCGGCGGGAGTAGAACTCGAGCGTTTCGTCCACGCGGTCGGAGAGGACGATCCTGCGCATCGGGCAGCCGAGCGCCTGGAGCCATTCGTCCATCTCCGCGACGTCCGCCGTGGAGGCGCCGCGCTGGGAGATTTCGAACGTGTCGCCGACGACGTTGGCGTACACGGCGCGGCGCGAAAGGACGTCGGACTGCGCCTCGGCGCCGAGGCTGCAGAGGTCCCAGAACGCGCCGGTGACGAGCGGCACGCCGGCGACGGCGTGGTTGCCGGAGGAGACCGTCATCACGTTGCCGAAAACGCGCGCCTCCCCTTCCCCGGCCGGACGCAGGGCGGACTTGGGGACCATGACGACGGAATCGCGGTTTTCGAGGCGGTCCCAGATGCCGTCCTCCATCACGAACGTGTCGTCGAAAAGGTCGTAGCGCACGAACTTGCGCGTCTTGCCCCAGGCGGTGACGGGAACCTCGCCGGGGCGGCGGACCGCCCCGGCCGCCATGTTCCGGAGGAATGTCTGGATTTCCGATTGCAACTTGCAGCCCCTGGGGGAGTACGCACGTCATTCTAGCCGCGCGCCGCGTTCCGGTCAA
>JAFUXX010000456.1 GCA_017476965.1 Kiritimatiellia bacterium
CTCTCCACTCTCCACTCTCCACTCTCACCTCTCAACTCTTCCCGATGCCATTCGCGATTGCCGATCTCCTCCGGCAGCGACTCGCGCACGTAATCCGAAAAGCGGCGGCGCCCGCCCGTCTTCTTCGGCGGATTCAGGATGATCGTCATCGCCCGCTTCGCGCGCGTCATCGCCACGTAATAGGTGCAGAGCGCCTCCTGCCAGACGCGCTCGTTGCGCGCGGCCGCGGCCGCCGCCAGCACCGGATCCGCCGCCACGACCCGCCGCCCGGGATCGGGCAGGATCCACGACGCGGACGCGAGCGGATTGTCCGGCTCGCCGTCGAGCGGCTCGTACTCGTAGAGCGGCAGGATGACGTAATCGAACCCGAGCCCCTTCGAGCGGTGGATCGTCATGATCTTCACCCGGCCCGCTTCGGCGAGATTGCGCGTGCGCCGCGCGCGGACGAACGCGATGAAATCGGAGAGCCGCATCCCCGGCTCGAGCGCGAGCTCGAATTCCGCCGCCGCGCGCACCATCTCCGTGAACCGCTCCTCCGTGCCGGCGCTCCACGCCGCGTCGGGATCCTCCGGCAGGCGCGCGCGCAGTTCGCGGAAGACGCGCACGAGCCCGCGCGTCGTGAACGCCCGTGCGCAGTCCGCCGACAGGCGCGCCGCGTCGTCCGTCGCGCCGCCGTACACGGCCGCGAGCGGCGTCTGCAGAAAGTGGCGGTACGCCTGCAGATCGCCGGGATGGTCGGCGAGCTCCACGAGATCGAGAAACCCCTGCAGCGCGGGCGTATCGAGAACGTCGCTTTCGCCTTCCCAGACGACGTCGACGAACCCCTTCTGCTTGAGGCGGTCGGCCAGGAGCGCGCCGAACCGGTTGTTCCGCACGAGCACCGCGGCGGTGAGGCCGCGCCGGACGGGATCGACGGCGGCGAGCGCATTGTAGACCGGCTCGACGAAATCCTCCATCGTGCCGCCCGGCGCGTCGAACGTCTGCACGAATCCGCCGAGGTCCGGCCGCGCGCTCGCGTGTTCGGGCGATTCCCAGTCCGCAAAATCCTCTTTCAGCCGGCCGTGCACGAACACGCGGTTGACCGCCTCGACGACGGCGGGCCCCGACCGGTACGTCTTCGCGAGCGCCCCCACGCGGTAGCGGCCGCTCGCCTTTTCGCCGCGGAAGATCCCGACGTCGCCGTTGCGCCAGCCGTAGATCGCCTGCTTGCGGTCGCCGACGATGAAGACGCTCTTCTCGCCGTCCGACTGCGTCGCCTCGTCGATGAGCGGCCGCAGGGCCCGCCACTGCTCGCGCGACGTGTCCTGGAACTCGTCGAGCGCCCACGCGCGGATCTTCGCGTCCATGCGGTATTCGAGCGCGAGACGCTCCGCCGTGCCGAGCTGCGCCATGAGCCGCGGGATGTCCGCGAAGACGAGCCGCCCCTTCGCGCGCACCTGCCGCGCGTACGCGCGCTCGTAGGCCGCGATGAGCGCGTAGACGCCGCGCGCGAGCTCCAGCTTGAGCCGCAGCACGTAGCCGAAGACCGCGGCAAAAGCGCCGCGGACCGCCGCGAGCTCCGCGCCCGCGAAGACGTGCTCTTTGCGGTTGAAGGTGAACGCGACCGTCGCGCCGCTGAAAATGTCGTCCTGCTCCAGGAACTTCTTCGCAAAGCCCGTCGGCGCGCCGAAGCGCCCGCGGAAGTCGCGCACCCACCGGACGAAACCGTCCCACCGGGGGCCGTGGC
>JAFUXX010000457.1 GCA_017476965.1 Kiritimatiellia bacterium
GCCGCGACCGCGGCGGCGGCCGCCACCAGCGCGGCGGCCGGTGCGGCCGATTCGGAGCGGCGCCTCATTGCGAGACCCCCGCTCTCTGCTCGCCGAGCCCGAGCATCGAAGCGTTTCGGTCGTACCTGGGCCCGATTGGCCGCGGCGAAACCTCCACGAGTCCGGCGACGCAGGGCCAGACGTCCCACACCGTCGCGAGGTACGGATCCGCTTCTTCCTCCGCCTTCGTGCCGGAGCCGGCTTCCGCCTCCATGGAAAAACACCTGTCAGGCGGCGGATCGGCCATGTTCTCGTAGCGGACGCGGCGCGTGAAAATGTAGCGCCTGCCCCAGGAAACGTCGCCGGAATCGTTCCAGCCGGGGTGGTCCGGGCATACGCGCCAGACGGACGGAGTCCGCGACCCGTCGTCCTGCCCGGCGGACGCCGTCTGCGGCGCGTCGAGCAGCCCTACCCAGAACGGCACCGCCGCCGAAACGAACGAAACGCCCTGGTAGAAGCCGACCCAGCCGTTGCCCTGTGTCGGCACGCCGGCGTTTTCGTCCGCCGCGATTCCGGAATTGTCCTCCGCCGCGACGCCCCACGAGCGCAACGGCTGCAACGAGGAGTCCGAGATGTCGCCGAGCTTCATCCCGTACCAGCCGAAGCGCCCGGCGGGCGCGCCTTCCCAGATGTCGCCGTACGCCGTGCGCATCGCGCCCGGCGGTACCGGTCCGCCCGGGCGCACCCACGAAGCGGCCCGGTCGAGGACTTGCCCGCGCAAGCGCGCGAGCGCGAGGTCGCCGACCGCGAACAGCCCGCCCAGCAGCGCCAGGTAGAGCGGCAGCACGAGCAGCGTCTCCGCAAGAAGCGACCCGTCCCGCGACCGGTCGCGGAATGCGGCCGGTCGCGGGCTCGTCGCGAACCCGGCGGCAGCGCCGCTACGGAATCGCCGGCATGGGCATGTCCGGAACATGGTTCAGCGTCGGCAGTTCTTCCACGTAATGGTCTATCACCTTCGAAGCGTTTTTCAGGTCCTGCATCAACTGGACGCCGGCGGAGCTGGCCGACGCGCCCATGTCGACGAGGATTTTGCCGACGCCGGCGGAGATTTTCCCGACCATCCGGGCGAACTCCTTGATTTTCCTGATGTAGCCGTTGATCTTGGCGATCGCGGAATTGATCTTGTCGATCACGGCGTTGATCTTCGCGATCACGCCGTTGACGGCGTCCACGATGCCTTTCGCGACTTTCGAGATCAACGCGTTGACGTACTGCTTGGCTTTGTCGAGAGCCCATTGCCCGAGTTTCGACACCATGTCCCTGAGCGCCGCGACGGCTCCGTTGGCTATGGTTTCGAGTTTTTGCGCCAGCGATCCGGGGCCCGTGAGCACGCCCCAGACCCACTTGGCGGCGTCGGCGAAGCCCTGGCCGCTTATGCCGATTGCCCTGAACATGTCGGCCAGGACGGGGTGGTTCTTGAGCATCTCCGCGAGGCGCGCGTCGATCACGGCCGCCGTTTTGTCGACGAACTCGTTGAATTTCACCGTCGCCGTGGCGAGCGCGGCGTCCTTGAGATCCGTCCACGGATCGATGCCGTTGCGGATGTCGTCGTAGACTTTTTTCCAGGCGTCGGCGGCCTCCTGGCCCAGCTCGTCGCGCACCTTGCCGTAAACGTAGTTTTCGACGCTGCCGATGATGGATTGCCCCACGTCGCCGCCGTCGATCGCCGTCCGTATCGCGTCTTTGGCGCCCTGCACGATGGCGTCCGCCTCCTTGCCCGTGATGCCGGCTTTCGCCAGCCCCGCGCGGACGACGTCCTCCGCGGCGCCGGTGGCGATGTTCGCCAGGCCCGCTCCCGCGGCGCTCAGGTCGCCTTGCTTCAGCGCGGCGATCGTTTGCGAAAGCGCCAGGCTCGACATCTCGCCGGGCATGAGTTCCTGGAGCCGCTTTTCGAGCCGGTCGAGTTCGGCCGCGATTTTGGCGTCGAGCTTCTCGGCTCCGGCGAACGCCGCAAGCTTGGCGTATTCGGCCGCCAGCGCGGCGACAAGCTGCGCCTGGTCGGCCGGCATGATGGCCGAAAGCCCGTTCGCAAGGGCCCCTGCGGCCTGCGTGAACGGATCCTGGTAGTCCAGCGTAGCCGTGCCCTGCTTCGTCCCGTCCACGTGCTGCGTGGTTTCGAGGTTGTCCACCAGGCATCCGATGCCGTGTGCGCTGGCGAAGCCCTCCGGATTGTCGACTTCGTACATGACGCCGACGTGGGCGTCAAAGTAGCTGACCGGATCGCCCTCGTTCCTGACGTTTATCGTGGCGCCGGAAGCTTTTCCCACGCCGCCCGGGTTCGCCACGCGCTCCAAGTATCCAAGCGTCTCTTCGGACAGGCCGGCCGCATTGTACGTGTAGCCGGTCACGCGGCCCTGCAAGTCGTTGGCCGCCATCGCGAAGTTGGCGAGACCGCCGCCGAGGGAATGCCCGGTCACGACTATGTCGCCGGGACATTTTGCGATGACATTCTTGAGCAGGGCCGCAGCGGCCTGGTACTGGGTCGCCGGCTTGCCGTCCGTGCCGATTGCCTGCGCGGCGTCCGTCCAGATGTCGCCCGGCGCCGTGAGGCCTTCGGTCCCCCGGAATCCGAGGACGACGTTCCCGTGCGCGTCCTCGAAGAGCATCGCATTGAAGCCGCTCGTGCCTCCGATGCCGGATTTGGAAATGGTGCCGTCGGCCCCGACTTCGAAGTCCGGTCCGGCGATTTCCGCGGCTCTGGCCGGAGACAGCCGCTTGAACCCCGGCGGCGGGTCGACTTCCCCGTAGGCGGAATCGGCGAGTTTGCCGTACGTCACGACTTTCTGCTTCGTCTCCGCGGAGAGGCAGTCTTCGTACGAATTGCCGGAACCGACGACCGGAACCTTGGTCGCGCCCGGAGGCAGATCGGAGGTGATTTCCTCGACGGCTCCGGTCAAGATGCCGGCGAAAGCGGGATGCGGCCCGAAAACCGCGACTGCGGCAAGCATCGCCGCGGCGGAACCGGCGAAACGCGCGGTCCTGAAGAGTCCGGAGAGGCCGCTCATCGGGCACCTCCTTTCGCGCGCTCTTCGTTCCACGCGGCGAGCAGTTCGCCGGCCTTGCCGAGGTCGTACCATTCCATGGACACCTCGCCCGCGCCGGAAGCGGAATCGAGACGCCCGGCCGGGACCGTCACCGTCGCGAAGAGGCGCGGCACTCCGGTTTCGACGAAGTAGTACAGCGTCGCGGCCGGCGTCGGGACGTAGCCGTAAAGCTCGAACTCGGACCTCATCTGCGGCGGCAGTTCGGACAGCGTCCTGTTGAAGAACCCGTGTCCGGCGGCGCGGAAGTGGTCGCGCAGCTGCCACACTGCGCCGCCGCGCAACAGCCCGGTGCAGCGGGAAGCGACGGCGAAATCGACCCTGTTGGACGCGAGCATGGTCGCCATCTCGAGCCGCAGCGCCGAGCGCGCGCGGATGCGGGCCCACTCGGTCTCGGGGTCCGGGTTTTCCGAGCCCGTGCGAAAACGGACCTTGTCGGCGCGGGCGGGGGGAAACAGCGAATCGAATTTTTCGACGGTTTCCTTCTGCACGCGCCAGAGGGAAACGGCGAGAGGTTCGTCCGCGCCCGGCACCGCGGTGGCGGTGCGCGGAAACTCCCCGTCCGGGCCCTCGCCGCGGAACGTCTCGCCGCTCAGCCACGCGAAGCGCTTCACCTTGGGCGCCGCGCCCTCGACGAAGCGCCCGCCCGGCAGCGGCAGTTTTCCGTCGCCGGTGCGCACGAAAAGGAGCGCGTCCCAGAACGGATTCCAGAACGCCAGCGCCGCGCCTTCGTCGTCGCCGGCGCCGTAGAGCACCTGCGCGCCGGTGAAGAAATCGGAGAGCTGGTTGGCGTCCAGTTCCGTGCGCGTGCGTCCCTTCCATTCGTCGAGCGCCGCGATCGAGAAAAAGGAGTCCGCCGCGCCGCCGTCCGCGGCCGCGGCGCGGCGCATGGCGTCGGCCCAATCGGAGTGCATGGCGAACACCGCGCCGCGGCCGAGCGCGGCTTCGTCGGCTTCGTCGGGCTCCTGCC